>JALSJT010000165.1 GCA_026989175.1 Thiomicrorhabdus sp.
TGGGAACCTCTGCATCAGATTTTAGATGCTCTAAATGAAGACGATATGGTGGACTTAGCCAGTCGTGGTAATCAAGCCAGAAAGCTTATTTTAGACGCCCCCTTCTCTCCTCAATTAGAACAAGAAATTTTACAAGCCTACCAACGGCTCAAACAGGAATTTGCCGAAGAGATCAGTTTGGCGATTCGTAGCTCCGCCACCGCCGAAGATCTGCCCACCGCCAGTTTTGCTGGACAACAAGACACCTATTTAAATGTAAAAGGCGAATGCGCCCTACTGGACGCTTGCAAGCGCTGTTTTGCCAGCCTGTTTACCGATCGTGCCATTCATTACCGTATTGACCATGGTTTTGACCACTTTTCGGTTGGACTCTCCATTGGGGTACAAAAAATGGTGCGTTCCGATCAAGCCGCTTCTGGCGTCATGTTCTCCATTGATACAGAAACAGGCTTTGAAGATGTAGTGTTTATTACTGGCGCTTATGGCTTAGGGGAAAATGTGGTGCAAGGCGCGGTCGATCCCGATGAGTTTTATGTACACAAACCCACTTTTGAACAAGGGCATCGTTGTATTTTAAAACGCCATAGGGGGGGAAAAAAAATTAAAATGGTCTATGCCACAGACACCACCAAAAGCCCTGTACTCAACATTCCTACGCCTATAAAAGATCAAAAACGGTTTTGCCTGAGCGATGAAGAGGCGCTTACCCTTGCCGGTTATGCCATTCGCATTGAAAAACACTACTCAGAACAGGCGGGCTACACCAAACCGATGGATATTGAGTGGGCAAAAGATGGTGAAAATGGCCAGCTCTATATTGTGCAAGCCCGCCCAGAAACCGTTACCTCACAAGCCTCGAATACCACGCTTAAAACCTACCAACTTGACGATACCAGTACTACACAAATACTGACACAGGGGCGTGCCGTGGGGCAAAAAATCGCCCAAGGGCAAGCGCACGTCATTGAGAGTGTCAATGATATTCATCAGTTTCAAGCGGGAGAGGTTCTTATTTCAGACATCACGACCCCCGACTGGGAACCCATCATGAAACTCGCTTCTGCCATTGTCACCAATCGTGGTGGGCGCACCTGTCATGCCGCCATCATTGCACGTGAGCTGGGTATTCCCGCCATTGTGGGCTGTGGTGATGCGACCCTTAAATTACAGCACAACCCTTATGTTACGGTCTCCTGCGCCCAAGGGGAGACAGGGAACGTCTACCTTGGCAAAATTCCATTCCGCATTATTGAAACCGACCTTAGCCAAGCTGCCTCTCCTAAAACAGAGATGATGTTAACGCTCGGCAACCCAGATCTCGCCTTTCAAACACGTTTTTTACCAAACAAAGGGGTTGGGCTGGCGCGCATGGAGTTCATCATTAATGAATCTATCAAAGTACACCCACTGGCACTACTACACCCCGAACAAGTCTCCAGCCCTAATGAAGCTGAAAAAATTAACCAACTTATTCAAGACAGTGGTCACGCTTCTGGTCATGACTTTTTTATTCAAAAACTATCCGAAGGGATTGGTACACTCACCGCTGCTTTTTATCCCAAACCGGTTATTGTGCGCTTATCAGACTTTAAGTCTAACGAGTACGCGCGTTTATTAGGCGGAGAAGCCTTTGAGCCAAAAGAGGAAAATCCAATGATTGGCTTTCGAGGCGCCTCTCGTTATAGCTCAAAGGCATTTGAACCCGCATTTGAACTGGAGTGTTTAGCCATTAAGCGAGTGCGTGAAACCATGGGGCTGGATAATTTAATCATTATGGTCCCCTTTGTTCGCCGAGTGGCCGAAGCGAAGCAGGTAATTCATACCTTAGCCAAATACGGACTGCACCGTGGGGTAAACAACCTTAAGCTGTATATGATGTGTGAAATCCCCAATAACATTTTACAAATAGACGCCTTTGCCCCCTACTTTGATGGAATCTCCATTGGCAGCAATGATTTAACCCAGTTAATATTGGGCGTTGATCGTGACTCCGAACTGGTCGCCTACAATTATGATGAACGTGATGAAGGGGTCAAAAAAATGATTCAGTGGGCGATTGAAGGGGCAAAACGCAATGGTCTGCACAGCGGTGTCTGTGGTCAGGCGCCTTCGGATTATCCAGAAATGGCACAGTTTTTTGTTGAACTTGGAATTGATTCGTTAAGCTTAACGCCAGACAGCCTGCTAAAAACCAGTCAACTGATCTTAGAAGTGGAACAACATCTGATTAAGAAATCGTCAACTGAACTAAAGTAATATCGTCTTGAATCTCGGTGCCATCGGCATAAGATTCAAGCACTTCCATCACACATGCCACCCCTTTCGGTAAAGCAACCACTTGGTGTAACAACGCGTCTAATCGTTGCTCACCAAAGACTTCGCCAGAGGGGGAGCGTACATCCAAAACACCATCAGAATAACCAAACAATATATCACCAGAAAAAAATTGAGTAATTTTAGAGGGAGGCATACACTCAATTAAGCACTCCTTTATTCCTAATGGGAGAAACTCTGAAGCGTAGTTTGAAAATTTCTCCCCCCTCCTAAAATGTTGCAAAGCAGGCATTCCGCAATTCCACAGCGTGACTTGATTGGTTTGTACATTCCAATCCACCCAAATAGCCGCCATAAATACTTCAGCAGGTAGTTTGAAGAACAGCTCTACATTAATTCTTTCAATAATATGTTCCAGCGGAAATCCTTGCTCTGATTGTATATAAAACAGAGAGCTTACTAAAGGACCCGCAATGGCAGCCGACAATCCATGCCCGGTAAAGTCACCAATTAAAAGGTGACGGTGCCCATTGGGCGCCAAGGTAGAAAGAACAATATCGCCATTGCTGCGCTCGACAGGCGAGATAAGTGCGGCGATATTATCGGTAATAAAACGTTTATCCTCCCGCATGGTCTGCATAATGTATTCAACATAGTCTTGATCTTTTTTAACCGATGCATAGCTTTGCTCTAATAAACAGTGAGTTCGGTTCAGATCAATATGCGTTTTAATGCGTGCCAATAATATCGACTCTGAAAAAGGTTTGGTAATGTAGTCCACTGCACCCAACAACAAGCCCTTACGTTCATCCTCGATACTGATTTTAGCGGTTAAAAATATAATAGGGATTTTAGCGGTTTTTGAGTTTTGCTTTAATAATCGACAGGTTTCAAAGCCATCCATATTGGGCATACTAATATCCAATAAAATAAGCTCTGGCAACCGCTCATTAACCGATGCCAAACACGCCTCGCCACTGTCCACCGTAGTGAGTTCATAGCGAGACTCAATCAAATCCTCTAATAAACAACGGTTAATCGGTTCATCATCCACCGCTAATAGATAGGGTTTTTGCTGTATTTTAATGGGGGGAGGGTTCATTTTTTAACCACGCTTCTTTATCTAACACTAATGTGAACTGTACATTGGCTCCCAAAATCTTTCCAGCTTTTAAACGGTTTTCAACCCAAATCTGACCATGATGTGCTTGAATAATCTCTCGACTAATCGCAAGTCCTAACCCTGTCCCATCGCCCGTATGGTTATTTTTTTGACCTTGCACAAAGTGTTCAAAAATATTGTCCATCTCATCAGCCTCAAAACCAGGCCCTTCATCCATAATGGAGACCTTAATTTCATGGTCATTTATGGCTTCAGCCTGAATAAATATTCTCCCCCCTTTAGGAGAGAAATGAATCGCATTACTAATGAGGTTACTTAATACCTGCGCCACTCGAATTCGATCAAAATATGCCGCTAATGCAAAACTAGAAAAAATAATTTCATTATTTTTAGCGGCTAATAAAGACTCTTGTTCCTGAATACACTGTGAAATCACCTCACTGATATCTTGTACTTGAAAGTGAAACTGCATCAATCCAGACTCTAATTTAGCGGAGTCTAGAACATCATTTAACAACACCAATAAACGTTGTCCACTGGTGTGAATCGTATCAAAATAGCGTTTTAGTTTTTCTTGATTCAAGCTGTCAATGCGTGTACTACCCATTTGAGCATAGCCTAAAATACCATGCAACGGCGTGCGAATTTCATGTGAAATATTGGCTAAAAACTCCGATTTCGCCAAATTGGCTTGAATCGCCGTCTCTTTTGCCGCCATCGCTTCGGCTTCGAGCTTTTTGCGCACAGTAATGTCTCGAAATGCAATGTGAATCACCGGTTTTCCATAGTACTCAATTGAAGTCAGCACCACATCTGACCAAAACATTTCGCCATTTGCACGTTTATTCATCCACTCATAACGGTGAAAGCCTCGTTCTCTACAAATCGCTAACATACGATTACCTTTACGATAGGAGAGCTCACCATCCGGCTGATACTTTGGCGCAAACACACGATTAGGGTGCGATAAAAGCTCCTCTTTGGTTGCATAACCAAATATTTTTAGCGTCGCTTCGTTACAATTCAGTACATGACGACCTTCGGTAATAAAAATACCATCCGCTGATTTCTCAAAAACCGTTTGAAAGGCCTTCTTTTGCTCTTCCAGCGCCTTCATCGACTGGTCGACTGCGTGCTCTAACTCTCGATAACTTAACCGAACCGTTAAATCACGAACAAACAAACTCACTATCAATTGACCATCAACTAAACACTTACTGACACCCACCTCAACCAATAAAATTTCACCATCCAGACACCGATGCTGAGTTTCAAAAAAGAGCTTATCCTCAATATTTTTCCAATCACATATCTTACAAACCGATGCGTTTTCTACACAACTCACATCAATGTCTGCATAGTTCATGGTTAACAACTGCTCTTTTGAGTACCCCATCAAACTAAGCGTTTCTGAATTGACATCCAGAATATTGCCTTGACTATCAAGTACATAAAACGCATTAGAACTTTGTTCAAACAGTGTTTTATAGCGTGACTCTTGCGCTCTTAATTTATTCAGCGTCGCCCGTTTTTCTGCTCTAAATTTGAGCCAAATAAAGACTAATATTGCAAAAAGAGCACTTAAGAATGTGCCAAAAATAAGAAAGTTTACATGGCCTTCCCCACCATACACCTCATACTCTGCAAGGTGTGAGACATCTCCCAAGACTTCAAAATGCCACTCTCTACCACCAATTAAAATTAAAAATTCATGGGCACGAAAAAATTGTCCCCCCTTCTCTAATAATGCTCGATTGGCACTTAAATAAGGGAGCTCTTTTCGTTGAGAGTCATATAGCTGATAATGCAAATTCAGTTCTAAACCTGTCTTATACACAACTCTTGACCAAAATGCTTCCATGTTTAAAATCAAATTAACATAGCCTTGCAGTAAATCGGCAGAATCATAAAGAGGCTGAGAAAAAACAACCGACGGTGCTGAGTTAGGTTTTTGAATTAAAATGACTGGCGGCGAGGCGACGATCTCTTTTACTTTTGCGGCTTGAAGTAAGCCTTCTTTTTGTTGGTGAGCGGAGTAGATATCTAAACCAAATGCTTTTCGGTTCTCTTTAAACGGGTAAATATAGTTAACCACGGCATATTGTGGCGCTCGCTTCGCAGGCATTAACTTACTACCGTTGTACAATGAAACGATTTGAAACGCAGGAAACCCCTCTGCTCGAATCGCTTGTTCAAATGCGGTACGTTCTGAATCCTCAACCAAGGTTACCCACTGGAGTGATTGAATCGCCTTGCCTGAACTCATTAGCACTTGTGCATGCTGATTAAACGACTCACGAGAAACGTGATCTAACACATCAAATACGGTTGCTAAACTCCTCAGTCGAGCCAGCTCTTGCTGTAATTCACGTTGTAACGTTAGGTATGCCTGCAAAGAGTAGTGATCAAAGTGCTCATTCAGTGCCTTTAACTCTTGTTGATGAAGATTTTTATGCCGCAGATCCGTTATTAATAGACCCACTAAAAAAACCAGCAGGCTAATTAAAATAATATGCTTAAAACGTGATAAAAATTTCACTCAAATCGTCTCTAACGGTTACACCAAACGACCCACTTTAAACTTACGCCCTTTGATTTTACCTTGATTCAGTTTGGATACCACTTGATGTGCGTAATCAGGCTCTACTGCCACATAGGTAGAGTGTTCCACGACATCAATTTTACCGATATATTTACCCTCTACGCCTGCGCCTCGAGTAATCGCACCCAGTACATCTCCACGGCGTACTTTATCTTTGCGTCCTCCCGAGATATACAGCGTCACATACTTCGGTTGCACGCGCGCGCCGCGTTTATTCGGAATTAAATCAATCGACTCATACGACAGCGCATGGCCTTGTAACTCACCTAATCGAGACAGTTTATAACGCTCTTTTTCGGTAAATAAAGTAATTGCCACACCCTCTAATCCTGCTCGCCCCGTGCGTCCAATACGATGCACATAGGTGTCTTGCTCATAAGGTAACTCATAATTAATCACTGCAGGTAATGCCGCAATATCCAAACCACGTGCCGCAACATCGGTCGCGACCAGCAAATTCGTACTGTGGTGTTTAAACTGAATCAACACCTGTTCGCGCTCGCGTTGCTCCATATCGCCATGCAGAGCCAACGCACTAAAACCCCGTTCGGTTAAATAGTCTGTAACCTCTTGCACCAGTTTTTTGGTGTTGCAAAAAATCAATCCATGTTCAAAACAATTAAATGCCAAGAGTTTTACTAAGCCCTCTAGCTTTTCTTGATGGTGGCAGATATAAAATTGTTGGTCAATGGTCTCCATGTCATGATGCGATTCCACCGAAATTTCCATCGTATTTTTTTGAAAGCGTCGACTGATATAGCGAATGTCTTCAGGAAAGGTCGCAGAAAACAACAATGTTTGACGCTGTTCAGGCGTGAAGCCTAAAATATGAATCATCTCCTCCTTAAAGCCCATCTCTAACATACGATCGCCTTCATCCAATACCACCGTGGTCACATGGCTTAAGTCGAGCTGCTCTTTTTCAAGGTGATCTCGAATACGACCCGGCGTACCCACCACCACATGTGCCCCATGCTCTAACGAGGCGGTTTGGGGGCGCATTGGCACCCCACCACATAAGGTGATGATTTTAATGTTTTGTTGAAAACGTGCTAAACGACGCAGTTCATCCGCCACTTGATTGCTCAATTCACGAGTCGGACACATCACCAGCCCTTGTACCACAAACCGTTTTATCTCAATTTTATTCAGTAATGGAATGCCAAATGCGGCCGTTTTGCCACTGCCCGTTTTGGCCTGTGCAATTAAATCTTTCCCCCCCAGTCCCAACGGCAAAGCCGCTTCTTGAATGGGGGTCATCTGCTCATACCCCAATTGCGTTAAATTATCGAGCTGGGAGAGCGGTAAGTCTAAGTGACTAAAGCTATTGGGTACGGGGGTTGATGTAGTAGATGACATAATGGTTTTTCTCAAGTATTGAAGTCTTTGAACGAAAGGATGCACGGATAAAAAAGGCGCGTTAATCTCGCGCCTTATTCGCCTTAGTTTAATAAGGGGCTTATTTTTAAACTACCACTCATGCTTACCCGCATAATAAGCAAAAGCAGTCATAAAAGCGGTTTCTTGAAACTTTTTTAATCCTGTTTCCGCAAAGGGTATCGGTAGGGGGTAGCGTTTTAAATTGGCTTTAATGTCTGTCGGCGACAGTAATACCGTGTTGATTTTTTCAGACAGTTGCAAAGCAGCCTCTAACTTAAAGCCATTGGCTCCACCAGAAAATTTGCCTTTTTTCATGCGCTCGCGAATCACCACGCAGTCAATTTGGTAATCTTGCACCAACTGCTCAAAGGTTTTTTGAAAATAACGTAACTCACTGGGACTGTCGGGATCTTTACACGCAATACGCGTTACTCGGCATTCAGGTAGATGAAACATTGCGCCCTCTTCCACCACCAATAAGGTAATAATCGCTTCATTACCACTTAACTCAACACCACATATTTTTTGTGCTCTGATCTTAATCATTTTTTGCTCCATGTATCTCTTAACGCAACCGTTCGATTATAAACTTGAACGTCACCCGATTGGTTATCTCGACAAAAATAACCTTCTCGTTCAAATTGGTACGCTTTCTCAGGCTCCGAATTTGCTAACCCCACTTCCACAAACCCTTGTTTTACCACTAACGACTCGGTATTAATCACCGCTTCAAAATCAGGTTCTTTAACAGGGTTTTCAACCGTAAACAGACGATCATACAGTCGAAAGACCGCAGGTAGAGCATGTGAAGCCTCTACAAAATGAATCACCCCTTTGACTTTACGACCATCCGCTGGCTTTTTGCCTAGGGTTTCTGGATCATAGCTGGCATAAATTGTCGTGATTTTTCCTGCTTCATCCTTCTCCACTCTAAGGGCTTTAATAATAAACGCGTTGCGTAAACGAACCTCTTTGTCCAACGCCAAACGCTGATACTTACCATTGGGGGCGACTTCTAAAAAATCCGCACGATCAATATAAAGCTCTCTGCCAAAGAAAATCTCACGTTTTCCCATCGCCTCATTTTGGGGATGCACCGGTGCTTGAATTGAAAGCGGTTCGCCCTCAAAATTTTCAATCACCACCTTAACGGGGTCAAGCACTGCCATCGAACGCGGGGCAACCTTATTTAAATCATCCCGTACAGAGGCTTCTAAAATATCCATTCCCGTCATGCTGTCTACTTTTGAGATACCAATACGTTCTGCAAAATCGCGCAACGATGCGGGCGTATAGCCCCGACGACGCAAGCCCGAAATGGTCGGCATACGAGGGTCGTCCCAACCCGAAACTAAATTATCATCCACCAACTGATGCAACTTACGCTTTGACATCACGGTATACTCTAAGTTTAAGCGTGAAAACTCATATTGATGCGGACGGTCTGGACGATTGAAATCCTCCAAATGATCCAATACCCAATCATACAAACGACGATTGTCTTGAAACTCTAAGGTACACAGCGAATGGGTAATGCCCTCAATGGCATCTGAAATACAGTGTGCAAAGTCATACATGGGGTAAATACACCACGCATCGCCTGTTTGATGATGGTGTTCAAAGCGAACTCGATACAACGCAGGATCGCGTAAACACATAAAGGAAGAGGCCATATCAATTTTGGCTCGCAATACGCACTCCCCCTCTTTAAAATCCCCATTTTTCATTTTGGAGAACAGAGCTAAATTTTCTTCTGGTGAAGTATCTCGATATGGGCTGTCTTTGCCTGCTTCGGTTAAACTGCCACGATAGGCGCGTGTCTCTTCGGCGTTTAAGAAACAGACATACGCTAACCCTTTCTCAATTAATTCAACGGCATAACCATAAAATTGATCAAAGTAGTTTGAAGAGAATTTAGGTTCCCCGCTCCACTCAAAGCCCAACCACGCCACGTCTTTTTTAATCGCTTCAATGTACTCTACCTCCTCTTTAGAGGGGTTGGTATCATCAAAACGTAAATTACACTCGCCTTGATAATCTTGCGCCAAACCAAAGTTTAAACAGATCGATTTGGCATGACCAATGTGCAAGTAACCATTGGGTTCTGGCGGAAAACGGGTGTGCACATGATCGTGCTTATGGCTGGCTAAATCGTCGTCAATAATATTACGAATAAAATTGACGGGGCGTGAAAGGGTGTCCGAGTTATCGTGATGACTCATTTGAATAAAAGACCTGCTTAACGTAAATAATCGGAATTATAGCATTAAACCGCTATTTTCGTTCATGCCATCGCCCCAAAAAGCAGTCTAAAAACTACCTAATATTCCATACAGACATTTTTTAAAGGATATGCTAATGTAGAAATCAAGTCGATCTAAAAAGGTTACAGGCATGACTCGCACACTTAAAAACCTCTGGTTTCGAGACCCAAACGAACCTGAACTGTTTATTAACGATGTCGTCATGCGAATGCGTGCAGGGATTTTATTAATCATCCCTCTGTTTATGGGCTTAACCCTGTTTGATGTGGTCTACACCTCCTCTTGGGTGGTGGATGGCAATACCGCCGTCGATACCTATGAAACCGACTGGGAACACCGTATTATCTATACCGTAGAGGCGACCAAACGCACCTACGAATACAGCACCCAAACCATTATTCTGTTTTACGCCCTCTTTGAGATGATTGCCGGCATGTTTGTCTGGACAGCACGGCTCTCACCCACCATCTGGCTGTGCAGTTTTTTAGCGCGCAACACCCCGCCTGTTTGGAAACCGCTCGCTCCCAAACGATTCGCTTGGACACTGGGCGCTAGTTTTATCACCTTTTGTATTATCTTCTTTAATCCCGAAGTCTTTGCGGGTTGGGTTAATGCCCTCTTTAACAGCCAACTATTACCCGAAACCGAAAACTACATCCCTTCAGGCATTGCGGTAAACTTGGTTTGGGTCTGTATTGCACTGATGTGGTTAGAGGCAGTATTTGGATTTTGTGTGGGTTGTAAGGTTCATGCACTGTTGGTAAAAATAGGCGTATTTAAAGCCCCTTGTGAAGCATGTAATAATATTGACTGGGATGAGATCGCGAGAAAGCATCAAGCGAAGCAAGCAACAAAGAAGAGTCCAAAATAATTTAAAAAAATTTCTCCCCCCCTATCGCAATGCTCACTCCTCCACTCTACCCCGCAGTTTTTTAAGGTGACTGCGTTTGGTTTTACTGTCCATTCGTCTTTTTTGTGAATTTTTAGTCGGTTTAGTGGGTCGCCTAATTTTATTGACTTTGGTGATGGATTGAATGAGCTCTTTTAGACGGTGTAAAGCATCGTCACGATTTTTTTCTTGAGTGCGATACTGTTGCGCTTTAATAACAATCACACCCTCTTTGGTAATGCGTTTATCACGCAGCGCAAGCAGTCGTTCTTTATAGGGCTCGGGGAGTGAAGAGGCTTGAATATCAAACCGTAAATGAATCGCGGTAGCAACTTTATTAACATTTTGCCCCCCCGCCCCTTGTGACCGAATGGCGGAGAGTTCAATCTCACTCTCTGGAATTGAGACCGCTAATGAAATCTTTAACATAACAGCCTCTCTCACTCAACCGTTCGGTCTTAAGAACAGTTGATAGGCTGGATTCTGTTGTTCATTCACAAAAGGATACCCCAAACTGTTTAAGTAGACTTCAAAGTCCTCTTGTTGTTCAGGCGGCACTTGCACCCCGATCAACACGCGACCATAAGCGGCTCCGTGGTTACGATAATGAAACAGGCTAATATTCCACTCTTTGC
>JALSJT010000166.1 GCA_026989175.1 Thiomicrorhabdus sp.
TAGCTCATTAGATCAATTTGAACGTTCTCTTGCAGGCTGATAATAATGAGACCAAAGGCTAAACTGCTGTGCGCCAAAATCCCCAATAGGGTGTCGGACGAGAGTTGTTGGTAGTGGCTGAGTTGATAAATCGCCCAAGCGATAAACAGCGACACCACAATCACGGTGAGGGTGATGTTGGTCTCTAAAAATAGTCCAATGCTCACGCCTAATAACGCGGAGTGTGCCAAGGTTGCACCAAAGTAGGACTGCCTTTGCCAGACCACAAAGACGCCAAGTGGCGCGGCAATCAGTGCCAGTCCTAAGCCACCAATTAAGGCGTAGATCATAAAGCTGGGAAACCATTCCATCTTAGCGCTCCTTTCCTATTTGCGAATCGCCATGTGTATGTTCACAGGTGGAGTGATCGTGATGGTGTTCGTAGAGTGCAATCCCCTCTTGCGGTGTAATAAATAGTGTTTGATATTCAGGCGATTCACTGACACTTTTTGGGTGACCAGAGCAGCAGATATGTTGGTTGAGGCAGAGCACTTGATCGGTGTGTTGCATCACCACGTGTAGATCGTGGCTGACCATCAAAATTCCACAGCCGTATTGATGGCGAATATGGTCGATGTATTGGTATAGCTCGGCTTGCCCTTTGAGATCGACACCCTGTACAGGCTCGTCCAGTACCAGCAGTTCGGGGGTTTGCATCAGTGCGCGTGCCAGTAAAATGCGTTGCATTTCGCCGCCCGACACTTGTTGAATCGGCTGATTGAGCAGTGCAGAGAGTTTAAGTTCTTGGCTAATCTGTTTGAGCCTTGCGTTATTACGCTTTGTGCTATCATAGTCCGCCGTTGAAAACAGCGCTTGTAACGTGGTTTGAATACGTTGTTTCAGTGTGCTGTGGTCGGATGAGGCAGGGGGGGGGAAGAATTTTTGGTTGGGTTTAAATCCCAGTTTTAAAAACCGCTCAACCGACATCGGCAGGGTGGCATCAATTTGAATCTTTTGAGGCATAAAGCCAATTTTAAGCCCTTTTTTAACCTTAACCGTGCCTGAGGTTGGCGTGCGTAGCCCGAGCAGTATTTTTAACAGTGTGGATTTTCCCGCCCCATTTGGACCGATCAGCGTCACAATCTCTTTTGGGTGAATGCGCAGTGAAACATCGCTAAGAACCGTTTTTTGGTCAAAAGTTTGGGAGATGTGCTTGGCTTCTATTAGCGGAGGGGTTGACACCATTTGGCTCGCAGTTGATTGGTAAAGTGATGGTATTTTAACGGGATTTTATTTTTAAGGCATAAAAAATGGACAATCACTAAAATGTTTTTTGTTAAAACGAAAGTACGGTTATTTTTGTTGAGTTGGATACTTGGCGCATTGCTCTCTCCCGCTTGGGCGCTCACAGTGACGGTCTCTATTCCACCTCTGGCAGGCATGATTGCGCCTTTGCTGGGGGAGGATGATCAAATCAATGTGTTATTAAAAACCGAGGTGTCGCCACACGGTTTTCAACTGCGCCCGTCGCATTTAAGAACGATACAAAACAGTGAATTGGTGGTGTCGGTCGGCAGCTCGGTGGATTATTGGGTGAACAACCCCGTTGAGTCCATGTCTAAACGACATATTCGGATGATGGACGTGGCTGGTGTTCAGGTCTTACCGTTACGCTCTGCTGGACTTTGGAGTGAACAAGATCATGACGGGCATCGACACGGTGATGAACCTCATGAAATACGCGACACCCATCAAACCGTGGATGGGCATATTTGGCTTTCGGTTGAAAATGCCAAGGCGTTGGTTCGTGCCGTCAGTCTGCAGTTGCAAGCATTACGCCCTGAACAGTCAGCCGCGATTAAACAGCGTACCGTGCAGTGGTTGGCACAAATATCTCAGACAGATGCCGAGGTCAATACGCTGTTAATGCCGGTGAAACAGCAACCCTATTTGGTGTTGCACGATGCGTTTCAGTATTTTGAACAGCGCTACCAACTCAATGGTGTGGGGGCGATTCGCTTAAGCCCAGACCTACCGACCAGTTTGAAGCGCATTCATCAGTTACGTGAACGGATAAAAGCGGGCAAGGTGGTGTGTGTGTTTAAGGAGCCGCAGTTTTCCACGAAACGATTGCGTTCGGTAACGTCGGGTCTGGATGTGAAGGTTGGGCAGTTAGATCCGATGGGACAGTTTATGACACAAAAATCCCCCGCGCCTTACGTGTTGTACGATCAATTTTTAAAGCAGATGGGACAGGCTTTTGTGGACTGTTTGGCAGGTAGATAGATGTGTGCCCTAAATATAAGCGAACCCTCGAAAAAAGAGAATATTATAGTGATTGGCCTGCCTGGCAGTGGTAAAACGCGGGTGATTCAGTCTTTGCCATCTACATTCTCTCAAACCGTGGTTGAGATGCCATCTGCTTCGAACAGAGTGGATTTATTGAGCGACGTTCAAGTGTGGTGTGTGATTGATATTCGCTCCTTTTTTTACTTACCGCAAGATGCGTGGCTAGAAAGTGAATTAAAAAAAATGGTTCAACAAGCCGACGGCATCGTCTTTAGCTTTGTGGAAGGCGCTTCGTTAGAGATACAGATGGCGTGGAGTAAATGGGTTACAGCTCATGCGGACGGGGTTCCCATCGTTCGTTGGTTGAATCAAATGTTTCCAAAGGAGTGGGCAGGCTTCCCTTGCTTAAAGAGGGGGGGAAGAAAAATTCACCGTGTAGCGCCGTTACATCTACAAGCGTTTCACTTTGAATTAGGACGTATATCGTTAGAACACCTTCTGTTTGGTTTGGACAGCTCAAAACAAAATTTAGGCATGAAGCTATTGAGAGTTACTGGTGTGCTTAATACCCTTGAATACAGCAACTTGGTGGCAATAGAGGGCAGTGCATTGCGCTGGGATACCTTTGCCGCAGTGCCGAATGCGGTCGCAGGGGCGTTGACGATTCAAGGTATTGGCTTAGAACGGACTTGGTTGGAGGAGTTGGTGCAAGCGGCTAAAGTGTAAGTATATAAGCGTATCTTGTTGTTTTTTTTAGAAAAATTACGCGATTTAGAGTATCCTTCCATGTTGCTTTTGATGGACTTTTAGATAATATCCTACTAAAATACTAGGATATTAAAAATTTAGATAATTTAGGCGATGACGTGAATGGCTAACGCAGAAAAATCCACTGAGTTACAGGCTCCAGAAACACAGTATGAAGAGATCAATGATCTGTTAGATAAGAAGAACCAGCACTATAAAGAGGGGTTCTTTACCTCCGCACAGGTTGAAACCTTTGATAAGGGGTTAAACGAGGCGGTGGTTCGCGCAATTTCGGCGAAAAAAGATGAGCCTGAATGGATGTTGGACTTTCGGTTAAAAGCGTTTAAACATTGGGAAACCTTAGAAGAGCCACATTGGGCAAAAGCAGAATATGCCCCGTTAGATTATCAAGATTATAGCTATTACTCAGCCCCCACCTGTGGCTCTTGTGACAGCGAGTCGGGTTCAGAGTCTGAAGTTGATCCTGAGGTCGCAAAAGCGTTTGCTGAATTGGGCGTGCCCATTCTGGGTGAAAATGCCAATATTGCGGTCGATGCGATTTTTGATTCTATTTCGGTCTCCACCAATAAACGTGAAGATCTGTCCGAACTGGGTATTATTTTTTGCTCCTTTTCAGAAGCGGTACAAGACTATCCCGAGTTAGTACAAAAATATATGGGCACAGTCGTGCCGTATCACGATAATTATTTTGCCGCCTTAAATTCGGCGGTGGCCTCCGATGGTACCTTTGTTTATATTCCTGAAGGGGTGCGCTGTCCGATTGACCTTTCCACCTATTTTAGAATCAATGAAGCCAAAACGGGTCAGTTTGAACGTACTATTTTGGTGGCAGAAAAAGGCAGTTATGTCAGTTATTTAGAGGGCTGTTCCGCGCCCGTTCGAGATACCTATCAGCTTCATGCCGCCGTGGTGGAGGTTATTGTATTGGACGATGCAGAAGTGAAATATTCGACCGTGCAAAACTGGTACCCCGGTGATGACGAGGGCAAGGGCGGTATTTTGAATTTTGTGACCAAACGCGGAATTTGTGAGGGTAAAAATTCAAAACTCTCGTGGACACAAGCGGAAACAGGCTCGGCGATTACGTGGAAATATCCGAGCTGTATTCTAAAGGGTGATCATTCCATTGGTGAGTTTTACTCGGTTGCATTAACCAATCGCAGTCAGCAAGCGGACACGGGTACCAAAATGATTCACATTGGTAAAAACACTCGAAGCACCATTATTTCTAAAGGTATTTCGGCGGGGCATAGCGACAATACCTACCGTGGTTTGGTGAAAATTTTACCCAGTGCCGAAGGGGCACGAAATTTCACGCAGTGCGATTCGATGCTGATTGGCGATCAATGTGGTGCGCACACTTTTCCGTATATTGAGGTAGAGAATGCTACGGCGCAAGTGGAGCATGAGGCGACCACCTCACGCATTGGCGAAGATCAACTGTTCTATTGCAAACAGCGCGGTATTCGAGAGGAAGATGCGATCTCAATGATTGTAAATGGCTTCTGTAAAGAGGTGTTTAGCGAATTGCCATTAGAGTTTGCCCAAGAAGCAGAAGAGTTATTAGCCATCAGCCTAGAAGGTTCCGTAGGGTAGATTGGATATATGTAGGGGCAACCTCCCGTGGTTGCCCTGAGGATTGCCCCCCATAACCATTACATAAATATTATAAAACTTTAAAAAGAAGTCGTTAGCCATGTTATTAAATATAAAAAACCTTCAAGCCGAAATTGATGAAAAACAGATTCTAAAAGGCTTAAATCTTGAAATAAACCCCGGTGAAGTGCATGCCATTATGGGGCCAAACGGGGCGGGTAAAAGTACCTTAGCCAGTGTATTGGCGGGTAAAGATAACTATGAAGTCACTGCAGGGTCAGTTGCGTTTGATGGACAAGATTTATTGGACTTAGACCCAGAAGAGCGTGCGCGTAAAGGGCTGTTCTTGGCGTTTCAATATCCCGTTGAAATTCCGGGGGTGAGCAATAAGCTGTTTATGCAAACCGCTGTGAATGCGGTGCGTGAAGAGCAGGGCTTACCTCCGTTGGATATGTTTGATTTTGATGCGTACGCCAAAGATAAGATTGAGCTGTTAGAGATGCGTCCTGATCTGCTAGAGCGTTCGGTCAATGTTGGTTTTTCGGGGGGGGAGAAAAAACGTAACGATATTTTTCAGATGGCGTTGCTACAACCCAAACTGTGTATTTTAGATGAGACCGATTCGGGCTTAGATATTGATGCACTTCGTTTAGTGGCAAACGGAATTAATACCTTACGCTCTGAAGAGCGCAGCTTTATTGTAGTGACCCACTATCAACGTCTTTTAGACTACATTAAACCCGATCATGTACACGTGTTGTACGATGGAAAAGTCATTAAATCAGGCGGGTTTGAATTGGTGCATGAGCTGGAAGAGAATGGCTATGATGAAATCGTTAAACAGCACCAGCAAGCGTAGTGGAACGAGAGGTTTCTGAAAAAATGTTGAAAAAGAGTACTCGAAAAATGTCGCCGATGGCGCAAGCAGCGGTTGAACACTATGTGGGTTTGTCTAAGCAGTTAAATTCGTCAGAGGTCAATGCCGATGTGGTGACCGCACGCCAGCGTGCGCAAACGGTATTATTAGCGCAGGGTTTTCCAACACAGCGTGATGAAGCATGGCAGTACACTAGATTAGTGAATTTTGTGCAAAAACGCTTTGAAATCGCCACACAGAGACCCGATAGCACGGTTGATTTAAACGCGCTTCAAAATTTTCTTCCCCCCTTATCGCCCTCTTTTGAGGTGATTAAACTGGTTTTTGTGGATGGTTGTTTTCATGCGGATTTATCCGACGACTTATTGAGCTTGCCGAAAGGGTTAACGATTCAATTCACTACGGCGCAGTTGCCAGATGAAAAACGAGTCGATTCAGAAGCGTTTGCCGTATTAAACCAAGCCTTACTGAGTGATGGGTTTACGTTAGAGGTGAGTCAGAACAGTGCGATTGAAACGCCAGTATGGGTACTGAATATTCAGACGAAAAGCAATCAACTAAATAACTTAACCAACCAAGTTCAGGTGGCTTCAAACGCGGAGCTGACCTTGATTCAGCAATTTGTGACATTGGAAGGCGTGGAAGCCTGCACCAATGTCGTGACGCATGTTGATATAGCGGATTCCGCCAGAGTGCGTCAAGCTGTCTTGCAACAACAAGCGGATGCAAGTTTTTATTTTCATAATCAGTTTGTATCACAAGCGGATAACAGCGATTTTAATACCTTTTATGCTGGGATGGGCAGTGTCCTTTCGCGCCACCAGAATCACCTATTAATGAACGGTGAGCACATTGAAAACAGCCAAAATAGCGCCTGTTTAGCCCGACAAAAACAGGTGGTTGATTCACGCACCGATACAGAGCACAATCAAGAGTGGGGCGCCAGTCGTCAACTGCATAAGTATGTGCTGGCGGATTCGGCGGTGGGTGTATTTAACGGCATGATTAAAGTCGATCGTCTGGCACAAAAAACTGATGGTCAGATGGACAATAAAAACTTGTTGTTATCCAGTGCCGCCAAAATGAACAGTAAGCCGCAGTTGGAAATTTATGCGGACGATGTGAAGTGTTCGCACGGTTCGGCAACGGGGCAGATTAATCAGGATCAAATTTTTTACCTGCAAGCGCGCGGTATTCCTAGAAATCAAGCGATTGAGATGATTACCAAAGCCTTTTTGATGGAGCCAGTTGAAACCATTAATCGTTCTGAAGTCAAAAAATGGGTCGGTGGTTTATTGTCTCATGCATTATTGACGGGTGGTTATTTTTCTGGAGGAGAGGCGTAATGTCAGAAGATCCACTAGACTTTTCACTCATTCGAGCGCAGTTCCCGATTTTAGAGCAGACAGAAAACGGTCATCCTTTGGTCTATTTAGACAATGGTGCAACCTCTCAAAAACCCCTGCGAGTGATTGAAGCGTTAGACACCTATTATCGTTCGCAAAATGCCAATGTGCATCGTGGCGTGTATGGTTTAAGTGAGCGGGCAACTGAGCTGTACGAAGGCGCAAGAGAGACGGCACGAGTGTTTTTAAATGCACGCTCTACCAAAGAGATGGTGTTTGTAAGAGGTACCACTGAGGCGATTAATTTGGTGGCGCAAAGCTGGGCGCGTGATAACCTCAAGGAAGATGATGAGATTATTGTGACCGAAATGGAACACCACTCCAATATTGTGCCGTGGCAACTGTTACGAGACCAGCTAGGCATTCGTCTCATCGTGTTAAGAATCAACCAATCGGGTGAGATTTGTTTAAATGCCTTAAAAGGGTTGGTCTCTGAAAAAACCAAATTATTAGCCGTGACCCACATGTCAAACGCACTGGGGTCAATCAATCCAATTAAAGAGATGGTTGAAATCGCCCATTCGGTCGGTGCAAAAGTGTTGGTCGATGGCGCGCAAGCCACGCCACACATGACGGTGGATGTGCAAGATTTAGACTGTGATTTTTATGCGCTGTCAGGCCATAAAATGTATGGCCCAACGGGCATTGGTATTTTGTATGCCAAAGAGGAATTGTTGGAGGCGATGCCACCGTATCAAGGGGGGGGCGATATGATCTACTCCGTGACCTTTGAAAAAACCGAATACAACGTATTGCCCTATAAATTTGAAGCGGGTACGCCGCATATTGCAGGCGCGATTGGTTTAGCGGCGGCAATGGACTTTTTAACCGATATTGGCTTGGATCGCATTGCGGCCTATGAAGCCGAGTTGTTAACTTACGCGACAGAACAGCTAAAGCAGATAGACGGGTTAAGAATTATCGGTGAAGCACAAAATAAGGGGGGCGTTATCTCTTTTGTAATGGATGTCATTCACCCGCACGACATGGCCACTTTAATGGATCAAGAGGGCGTAGCGGTCAGAGCCAGCCACCACTGCGCAATGCCGGTGATGCAACATTTTAATGTCCCTGCGACGGTACGCGCATCGTTTGGTGTGTACAACAGCTTTGCCGATATTGATCGGTTGGTTTACGCGATTGAAGAAGCCAAAGCGATGTTGTTATAGAGCATATCATCTTATGAATAAAAGAAAGGCGGTTATTTTTATCACGGTTCTGGCTGGCTTGGCTGTGATTTTACCAGGATTAAGCGCTTTATCTCGTGATGTAAGTTTAAGCGATTGGGGCAGTCAAAGCTCTGGATACGCCACTGCGTTTACAGAGCATCAATCGAGCAATAAACCGATTGTGGTTCTGTTTTATACCGACTGGTGTGGCAGTTGTAAAACCTTAAAAGCGGAGATATTGACTTCGCCAGAGGTGAAAGAGTTTCTACAAAACCGCGTGTTAGCGGTCAAAATCAATCCAGAAAGAGACGCCGATTCGGCGAATTTGGCTAAACAGTTTGGCGTAAGAGGTTATCCGATGATGTTTATGGTGCGCAATAACGGCACAGATATTCAGTGGATTCGTAAAACTAGCCGTATTACCCCTGAACAGTTTATCGCTCAATTACAGAGTATTATTGAGCGATAAGAATAAATACTATGCGGTTTGAGCGCTAGGTGTTTTTCGATTTCTTCTGGCTAAACCAAACACCATCAAACCCCCTAAACCAAGCATGGCAAGCGTAGAGGCTTCGGGTACGGGTGAGATTACTTCTTCGTTGCTTGCGGGTGCAAAGAGGGCGGATTCAAGTGTGCTTGTTCCTCCAGTGGCATTTTGGAGGTTGCTTACAGTCCCACTTCTAAAGCCATCGAAAGTTCCCATTTGAGGATCTGCATTTAATAGCTCCGTTAGGGTGGTATTGGTGGTAATGTCATAGTCAGTATTAAATGCAAACTGTAAAAAAGAGTCTGCACTGCTTTCATTGTCTTCCGTGAAGTTTATGGTGAGCATGTCGTAGCCAGGAAGAAAGCTGTAGCCAGGTTGTAGGTACAGATAGGCACGATCTCCCGTTTCCCCTTGTGAAAAGTCAAAAGATTCTCCGCTGTTTGCCGTGAATGAGATCTCCCAGCTGGTTAAGTCATACATGGCCGTACCTATATCCGAGATATAGCGAGCATCTAGATCTAAATCAAATGTACCCGTAAAGTTTGCGCCAGAAAAAATAGGATTACTCGTTGAGTTATTTCTTATCTCACCACTTACCTCAAAGGATTCTATTGTAGCGGCAGTTGCCATTTGTGGCAGAATTAAAGAGGATAAAACGACGGCACTCCCGACGGTTATTTTTAAGCATGTTTTTTGGAACGTTTGGCAAGCTGATTTATAGGTATTAGACATTTTTATTAAACTCTTTAACGTGGTTAGATAAAATTTTGAGCCTAAAAAAGCTCAGCGTTAGAGATTATAGTTTTTACTTATTTTAGAGTCAATCATGTTTAACGTACTTTTTGTAAGGATTCTGTTTTTTTACAGGTTGTTGTTAGGACTCGATTGTTAAAGCGTTGTATCATATGGCGTATATGTTTAATTAATTGAAGTCGTAACGTTTATGAAAGAGCAGGTAAAACAGATTCATTTTGTGGGGATTGGTGGTGTGGGCATGGCGGGAATTGCAGAGGTGTGCTTAAATCTTGGCTATACCGTGAGTGGGTCAGATTTACGTCATAATCAGACCGTGGCACGCTTAGAGTCTTTGGGTGCATTGATTCAACTGGGGCATGAGGCTTCTCATGTTAAGCAGACGGATGTGGTGGTGGTTTCAACGGCAATTGCTGAAGGGAACCCAGAGGTAGACTGGGCAAAAGAGGCACGTGTGCCGGTTATTCCACGTGCTGAGATGTTAGCGGAACTTATGCGGTTACAGTTTGGTATTGCGATTGCGGGAACGCATGGAAAAACGACCACCACCAGTTTAGCTGCCGCGATTTTAACGCAAGGGGGGATTGATCCTACGTTTGTGATTGGCGGAAAGTTAAATCAAGTGGGGGCAAATGCGCGATTAGGTGCGAGTAAATATTTGTTGGCCGAAGCGGATGAGTCCGATGCCTCTTTTTTACACCTCTCTCCCATGATGTCAGTGGTCACCAATATTGATGAAGATCATATGGACACTTATCAAGGGGATTATCAAAATCTAGAAAATACCTTTGTTGAATTTATTCATCGCTTGCCTTTTTATGGCGAGGTTATTTTGTGTATTGACGATGAAAACGTGCGGGCGATGCTGCCAAGATTAACTCGAAAATTTACCACCTATGGTTTTAGTGAAGAGGCCGATATTCGAGCAATTAATGTGGTTGCAAAGGGTTTAACAATGTCGTTTCAAGTGTTGGTTGGGCGAGCACAAAGTTTTGACGTGATTCTAAATATTCCAGGTCATCATAATGTATTGAATGCCTTAGCCGCGATTGCCATTGCCTTGAAATTAGAGGTCTCCGTGGAGGCGATTCAAAAAGGCTTATTGGAGTTTGGTGGGGTTGGCCGTCGTTTTGAAGTCTATCTAAATCGAATGATTGGAAATCAAAAGGTGACGTTGGTTGATGATTATGGTCACCACCCAACGGAGTTAACGGCGACAATTGAAACGGCAAAAGCCGCTTTTCCAGGTCAGCGTTTAGTCTTGGTATTTCAACCGCACCGTTATACCCGCACACGCGACCTATTTGATGAGTTTGTTCAGGCGTTGTTAATGCCCGATTTGGTTCTACTGACCGATGTATATTCAGCGGGAGAAGCGCACTTGCCTAGTTTTGATTCTAAAGCGTTATTGCAGGCGATGCGAGTGCGTGGGGGTCAAGGGTTCTTTGCGGAAAATTTTGAGCAGTTGAATTTGATTGCGGAAGATGTATTGCAAGCAGGCGATGTTCTGTTAGTGATGGGGGCTGGGGATATTGGTCAGTTGGCTAAGCAGTGGCAAGAGAAGGGTTAGAGCGTATGAGTTTTGGTAAAGTTGCCGTCTTGATGGGTGGTCAGGCAGCGGAAAGAGAGGTCTCTTTAAACAGTGGCAAAGCGGTCACGGGTGCGTTAGTCGCTCAGGGCGTGGATGCCACCGCCGTGGATGTTGTTTCGTTACAGGATTTGATTGAGGTTGCAAAAAAATATG
>JALSJT010000167.1 GCA_026989175.1 Thiomicrorhabdus sp.
TCTTAGCGCCGATGGTAGTGTGGGAGGTCCCATGTGAGAGTAGGTCATTGCCAAGCTTGTATTCTGAAAAGCCCGTTGTAGCATTGCTACCGCGGGCTTTTTTTTTGATTGAAAATATGATTCGGTTCGGGCTTGTAGAGCTTATATACATGGGTTTTATAACGGTTTTGCTATGTAATTTAGGTAAAATACGCTATATTTTAGAATATCATTTATTTAGGTGGCAAATAACGAATGTATCGAGCATTTTTTGGGTTAAATAAGCTTCCATTTAAGTCTTCGCCGGATATGGATGTGTTTTACAAAAATGGCTCTCGCGAAGATATTTTAGAAGCATTGGTTTATACGGTTGTTCGTGGCGATGGGATTACCAAGGTAACAGGTGAGGTTGGCAGTGGGAAAACGATGTTGCTACGGTTACTTGCGGACTCTCTTCCTAAAAATTTTACTGTTTTGTATATTAATACGCCTAACTTATCTCCTAAAGATATGTTAATGCATATTTGTAGCGAATTAGGGTTGAAGTTAGAGGAGCCAATACTGAAGTTTTCTCTTTTAGAGTCGATTAGTAAGATGTTGGTTCGGCTATATTCAGAAGGTCAGCGAGTGGTTATGCTTATTGATGAGGCGCAGGCAATGACGTTTGATACCTTAGAGGAGATTCGCTTGTTAAGTAACCTAGAGACCAGTGAGGGAAAGTTATTGCAAATAGTATTGTTTGGTCAGCCAGAGCTAGATGTTGCGCTATCGAATGATAAAGTTAGACAATTGAAAAGTCGTATTTCATACAGTATTTTTATTCCTCCCCTCTCTTCAGAAGAGGTCTGTTCTTACCTGAATTATCGAATGAGAAGAGCATCGTACGAAGGGTTAGATGTTTTTGATAATTATGTTTCAAAGAAAATACATCGATTATCGGGTGGGATTCCTAGAGCAATTAATACGATTGCGGATAAGCTTTTAATGTCAGCTTACAGTTTAGGTGATTCTAAGGTAACTAAAAAACATCTTTCGATGTTACCTAAAGATATTTTAGTGAATAGAGCAACAATAGACGGTAAGCTTTATTTTTTACTGATAGTTGTATTTATGAGTGTTTTATTTGGAATACTCTATTTAATTTTTATATCAAAAGACGTTTCTCTTCCTTTTTTAGATTCAGAGATGGCTCAAGTTCAGCAGGATCGCGACAATAATGGTACGATTGCATTAAGAGATAGCGAGTTAACATCCGTGCAAGTTATGGGCCAAAAATCAGCTTCTTCACAGCCCTTAGAAACAGAGAGAAAAGAGCCGATTAAGGTTTTTTCAGATGTGACTTCTGTAACACCGGCGAATAAACAGACTGATGAGTCTATTAAAGAGTCGTTAAATAGTGATTCTTTCGTTAAGGATGGTGTAGAATCTTCTAAACATCCATTGAAATCAAGTGATGAGGTTCATTTTCGAGTAAATGGCTCTTTGCTATCAAAGCACCTGCTTGCGTTGCATTTCAGTACAGTAAAGTGGTTAATGCAGATGCCTGAGCAGATGTATGTTATTCAACTTGCTTCACCTCATGTTAGTACTTTAGAAGAAGCATTGAGCTTTTACGGAGAGCAAGGTATTCCAATGGAATCGATACATTTACTGATTGATTTAGGACGCTCTAGTTCGGTCAATCGGTTTAGGGTGTTTTATTTAGCATCGGCTAGCTATTCAACATTAGAGCGTATTATTTCAGAACTCCCATCAGAGATAATGAAATCAGAGCCTTATATTGTTACGGTAGGAGGAGTGCTTAAAAATATGATATATACTCAGGAAAATTTAAAACAGCATGGGATCATCAATGTTACTCAATAGTCTTACCATGAAACGTCGCTTTGTTTTGCTTACTAGTTTATTTATTACGAGTGCTTTAACGGGGTGTTATAACCAAGAGTTTAAGCCGCTTCCTGATAAAGCAGATAAATTTGTTGAGGGTGGTCATATTGTTGTGCCCCCTAAAATAGAACATATTCAAAAAAATAGCGCACCTATACCGAGTATTATTGGTAGTAGTACTCCTAAGCTTCCTAGCTTCAAAAATGCTTCCTCCTCTCATTACTCAATTACTGCGGTAAATGTACCTGTTAAGGAGCTCTTGTTTCAAGTCGCACAGGATGCAGGTAAGCAAATAGATCTTTATAAAGGTATAGAAGGAAGCGTTACGATTAATGCCTTGAACCAGCCGTTGGAAAAAATATTGGAGCGAATTGCAGAACAGGCGGGGTTAATGTTTGTGATTGAGCACAATACGATTAAAGTTAAACCTGATATAGCTGAGTGGCGGAATTATAAGATAGATTACGTTAATATTAATAAGGTTAGTGAAGACTCAATTGATATGCGAATGAGCGTTTCAGGCTCAACAGGAACAAGGACGACAACTAAAAAAACGGGAGGCAGTTTTTCTAAAGTCACCGTTAAGTCTGAACACAATTTTTGGCAAAGGCTAGAGGATAATATAAAACTGTTAGCACAGTTAGAGCCTACTGGTGATGATAACGGTACATTAGGTTTTGATCAGAATACGGTAGTAAACCCTGAAGCAGGCGTTATTTCTGTTTATACCTCAGCAAAAAAGCATAAGAATATTAAAAGGTATATTAAAGAAATCACAACAAGAGTCGATCGTCAAGTGTTAATTGAAGCGACGGTTGTGGAAGTCTTATTAAACGACGAGTTTCAAGCAGGAATTGATTGGTCGGTATTAGATGGGCGTGCTTTAGGTGATGATGGAGGCTTGAAAATATCCTCTCCTTTTTCTGGACCACAAAATGGTTTTTCTGTCGCAACTCTTGATCCTACGAGTGGTGCTTTAGGAAGTGTCACGAGTGGTGATTGGAATATTTTAGCGAATTTACAGCTATTAAAAACATTTGGTGAAAGTAAAGTTTTATCTAGCCCTAAGATTATGGCGATTAATAACCAAACGGCACTCTTAAAGGTGGTGAATAACTTAGTTTATTTTACGGTAGATGTTAATACAACGGCTGCAACCGCAACCACCGCAGGCTTGACAACATATCAGACTGAAATTCATACGGTACCGGTTGGTTTTACTATGAGTGTTACCCCGTTTGTCAGTGCTAATGGAGACATTACTTTAAATGTAAGACCTACTATTTCTCGTCAGATAGGGACGGTGTTAGACCCAAACCCAGCATTGAAAGATGCCGGGGTGGAGAGTGCGATTCCTGTGATTCAAGAAAAAGAGATGTCTTCCGTGTTACGTCTTAAAGATAGGCAAACGGCAGTGATTGGTGGCTTGATTGAAGATTTAAATAGTCATGATGACACAGGGGTTCCATGGTTGAGTGAAGTACCTGTTTTAGGGAGTTTGTTTGCGAGTAGAAAAGATCAGATGAAAAAAACAGAGTTGGTTATTTTTATTCGACCAACCATTATTAAAAACCCAGATATTAGCAATGGTGACTTACAGCAAGTAGGGCGTTTTTTAAGAACATCTTCCAGCAATAAAGTGAAATAATTTTGAGTGTTTTATTAGAAGCTTTGAAAAAAGCAGCAGAAGATAAGAAAAAAGCATTGGAAAACTCTGAGCAACCAAATAAAGTTGAGGTTTCTCCAGTCCAGGAAGTGCAGGCTGAAAAAAATACGAGTCGTGAACCTTCTTTAGAGAGCGAATCTTTAGAACGTCCCGCTGAAATTAAACTTTCTTTAAATGAATCAGTTGCCTCAGCGCCATCGGAAAAAATAAAAAAGCCTGATGTCCCTCCCCTCTCTCCAGAAGTCGCTCTTAAACTTGATTTAAGTTTAGGCAGTCCTCAAAAAACAGAAAAAACACCAAACTCGTTGAGTAACTCTGATGAAGGGGAAACTAAAGCGAAGGCTCAGGCTTCGCTTAAACTGGTGATAGAAGAACCCTCTGAGCAGAATGAATCTTTACTCGATAAATCATTGAGTGAAGAAGCTGTAACATTAGCCGCGGAACAAGAGATAACAAAATCTGCTTCTTCATCAGATGGGTCAACGCGACTTAAAATGGATTTATCTGACGAACCTCTTGTTGAAAAACCGAGAGCCTCACTTAAAGAGGGCTCTTCTATAGCGCAAAGTGATTCATCAGAAAAAACTGGAAAAATGGACTTCCAGCTTGCAAAAGAAGAGTTAGATTGCGCAACGGTTATGCCTGCTTTAACCAACCATGCTGAGAATCCATTAGAAAGTGTACCATTAGATGAGTCCCGATATTCCTCTGAAAATAAGCAAGTTTTTGTTAGCAATGAAGCGCCTCTGGATACCGTACTTGAAAAAAAGGCTGAAAGAGAAAGTATCGCTTCGGAACGAAAACAACCCCTTGAGCATATACCTGAACATCATTCGAAAAGATCGAATATTCACACAGATAAAAAGCGTTTAAAAGAGGATGAGGATAGCTATAAGTGGAGTTTGGATGCACTTCCTGGTTATTTAGGTTTAGGGAAAAAGAAAAAAATCAAAAAAACATCTTCCGAAGGGGATAACCCTATATTGGTATCAGGCGCCTTATCTGAAGACCCAAATCGTCCATTGAAAAAAACATCCATTAAGCTGATATTAATTTTATTGGTTTTATTGCTGTTTATAGGCATTCTTTTTTATGGTGCACTTTATTATCAAGAGCAACATGACGCGCTTGAGCAACGCATGAAAAAATATAACCTTGTTAAAACGCATATAGCCGTTGAAAACGAGCCGGAAGTTATCAATAAATCGTTAGAAAATAAAACTGAAAAACCGGAGGGGACTTCAACGGAAGAAGGTTTAAGTCAAATGCCATTAAACGAAGTTGTGCGTGAGACAACCTTAATTGAGGGAACTCAAAAATCATCGATGGGGGGGGGAAGTCAAGCGAGCGCGATACGACAACCTCAGAGCGATGTTGAAGCATCAGCCACGGATGATTTAACGAGACAAAAAAGAGAAGAAGTCGAAACGACTTCAGAAAGAAAAGTAAGTAACCAAGTTGTGAATGTTCCCAACGTGCCAACACAAACGCTGGATAAAACTCGAATGAAAACCGAAAATAGTATGTCTCCTAAGGCTGTTATAGAGGTTCATTCAGAAGAGAATGTTTTGTCTGAGGCGTATTTAAGCTATGAACAGGGGGATTTTTTTCATGCTCAGCAAGCCTTCGAAGAGGTATTAACGATAAACCCTCAGAATGAATTTGCATTAATCGGTCTTGGAAATATATTAGCCAGTAAACAGCAGTATATTGCCGCAATGGGCTACTATCAAAAAGCACTGATTGCTCAGCCTTCTAGTTTGAATGCCTTTGAAGCGATTGCAAATATTTCAGGGCATATAGAGTTAGGTTCTGATTGGAAAAATTCGTTGAAAGAGATGGTACAAGATCATTCGGAATCGGCGACACTTCAATATGCGCTAGGGAATTTATATGCAGAAGAGAGTGATTGGCTGGCCGCCCAGTCCGCTTATTTCCAAGCGGTAGCATTGGAACCTGATAATTCAGATTATTTGGTAAACTTAGCCGTGAGCTTGGATCAATTGGGAAAGTATCATCTCGCAGCTCGATATTATACGGAAGCGTTGGCTTTTGTGGATGTCGAATCGGTAAATTTCAATGAGACTCAAGTTAAAGATCGATTAATCTCTATCAGAAAGTTTATGGCGGAAAAAGAGCGATGAGTGCAGAAACAAACCGTTTAAAAGAGCGTTTGATTCGAGAGGGTCATATTAGCGATGACCAGCTTCAGGTCGCCTTGATTGAACAGAAAAAATCGGGTCAAAATTTAGGCGATATTTTAGTTTCAATGGGCTTTGTTTCTATTGAAGTGGTTCGTGAAATTGTCGGCTCTTACGTTGGCTACAGCTCTATGAGTCTTAAAGAGGTGGTGCCAGATCCAAAAGCACTTTCACTCGTTTCAGAGGCGTTTGCTCACAGTTATATGGTTATGCCAATTAGTTTGAAAAATCAAGAGTTTAAAGTGGCGATGACCAATCCCAGTGACATTCTTGTATTAGATAAATTAAAGCGTCACCTACAAAATCCAAATATTCAAGTGATTCCTGTATTAGTTGTGGAGTCAGAAATTCAATCGGCCATTGATAAGTATTACGGTTATGAGTTGTCGATAGAGGGGATCTTAAAAGAGTTAGAAACAGGAAAGACGGACTACAGCCGACTCTCTTCGGAGAGCGAGTACTCGCAGCCAATGGTTCGGTTGGTGGACAATATATTAACGGATGCAGTCAAAAGAAACGCCTCGGATGTGCATTTTGAACCTGAAGAGGACTACATTCGGATTCGTTACCGTATTGATGGTGTCTTGCAACAGATACGTTTACTGCATAAAAACTTTTGGTCTGGCTTAGTGGTTCGGTTGAAAGTTATGTCGGAATTAGACTTAACGGAACAGCGACTACCACAGGATGGCAATATGTCGTTGATCGTGCATGGACGTCGTATTGATTTCCGTATTTCCAGTTTGCCAGGTTCACATGGCGAAAATATTGTTTTACGTATTTTGGATCGAGAAAAAGGCATTGTTCCTTTAGATGATTTAGGGTTAGACAGTGAGTCCTATGCCGAACTTAAATTAATGATGGGGCGTCCTACGGGTATTTTGTTGGTTACGGGGCCAACAGGATCTGGGAAAACCACCACACTATACTCTATTTTGAATGAGTTGAATGATGTCGGCGTTAACATTATGACGTTAGAAGACCCTGTTGAGTACCCAATGTCATTAATTCGCCAAACCCCCATTAATGATGAGATTGGGATGACCTTTGCTGCGGGTATCCGCTCTTTGATGCGTCAAGATCCTGATATTATCTTAATTGGAGAGATTCGTGATGCAGAAACGGCAGAAATGTCGATTCGAGCCGCTATGACAGGGCATCAAGTGTTTGCGACCTTACATACCAACTCTGCGATTGGTGCGATTCCTCGTCTGCTTGATATTGGCGTTTCGCGTTCCATTATGTCGGGGAATATTATTGGAATTATCGCTCAACGGTTGGCGCGAAAGCTCTGTATTTATTGTAAAGAGCCTTATGATCCGGAAGCGTTTGAAAGGCAGTTGTTGTCGATTCCAGAGTCCGATAGCCCTACCTTGTATCGTGCAACTGGTTGTGATCAGTGTAATAATGTGGGCTATAAAGGGCGACTAGCGGTGTTAGAGACCCTACGATTTACACCCGAAATGGATGAGCTATTGTTAGAAGGAGCCACGCAACATGCTATCTTGGATAAAGCCATTGAAAACGGCTTTTCAACGATGATTCAAAGTGGTATTCGTTGGGTCAAAAAAGGTGAAACGTCGTTAGAAGAGATCAGCCGAATTGTTAACCTTACCGATTTGTTATAGCGAGAGATTGAATGCAAAACTATCGCTATAACGGCATGAATAAGTTTGGTAAACGTGTATCAGGTACCTTACCTGCGGCAAATGAACAAGAGCTAGAGTTAAAACTTAAAAAATCAAATATTGATTTACTAAGTGCGAGAAAGCAGTCTAGCCTTTTTAAAGGAAAAGCCAAAATACCGCGTAAAGATATCATTGGGTTTACGTTTCAGTTAGAGCAACTACTGAAAGCGGGGGTTCCATTAATGGATATTCTCGATGACTTAAAAGATAACTTTGAAAATGATGCAGTAAAAGAGATGCTGGCGAGTATCTATGAAGCGATGGAAGGGGGGAGTACATTTTCAGCGGCGTTAAGAGAGTATGAAGATGTGTTTGGTGAAGTGTACGTGTCACTAGTTTCCGTAGGTGAAAAGACGGGAAAGTTGGAAGAGATTCTTGTGAATCTAGCGGAAATGCTTAAGTGGGAAGACGAGCTGATCTCGAAAGCAAAGAAGGTGATGATCTACCCTGCCATTGTGGCAACCGTTGTTATCGGTGTAGTGGTACTGATGATGTTATTTGTTGTACCCGAACTGGTTGGTTTTATTAGTTCAATGGGAGGGGAGCTTGGGTTTGCAACCGTCGCCCTCATAGCCACTTCCGAGTTTATTCAGAAATATATTTTAGAACTTTTTTTAACACCAGTTATTCTCATTTTTATGTATAAAATTGCACGTAAAAAATCGCCTAAATTTAAGCTTAAAACTGATGAGATGATACTCAATATACCAATTATTGGAGCCGTTTTATATAAGTTAAAGCTTGCAAGAATTGCCAACTCTTTAGCGGTTATGTACAGTGCAGGCGTCAGCTTTCCAGACAGTTTACGTATGTCGAGCATTATTGCTGGCAATAAGTATTTAGAACAAAATATTCTTCACTCGGTTGAGTTGATTGAAGATGGTCGTCCAATTTTTGAAGCGTTTGAAGAATCAAATGTTTTTCCCCCAATGGCGATCAGAATGGTTAAAGTAGGGGAGTTGAGTGGCGGTATGGATACCTCTTTAAAAAACGTGAGTTATTTTTATGATAGAGAAGCAAAAGAGTTGATTGATAAAATTGAACCTGCAATTGAACCGATTTTGACGGTGGTAATGGGGTTTGTGGTTGGCTGGATTATGGTGGCTGTACTTGGTCCTATTTACGATACCATTGCGCAGGTTCAATAGATGAAAGCGATATTCTATTTAACCGAGAAAGGGCTTACCTGCTACAAAGAGTATGAAACCATTGTGGACTCCTTTCAATGGGAAGAGACGGCATTAATTGATGCCTATTTAATGGAATTTTCAGACGATATTAAGGTCTCATTGGTGATTGATGTCGTGGAAGAGGATATCTATTTTGAGTGGGCGCCTAAGCTCATGCCTTGGGAAAAAACGGCATTTTTAGAACGACGCAAGGCTCGTTTTCAAAGCGAAGAGTTTGCGTTAACGAAGTTACAATGGACGAACTATCAGAAAGAGAGTGAAGGTGGACGAAAAGAGGAGCTCATTCTGGTCTCCTTGTTGGCAAATAATGAGGTATATTCGAGTTTTTTAGCTAAGCTAGAAGAGGCACAAGTTTTAGTAACGGACATTTATTCCAAACCGTTTTTATTGGTTGAATACTTTAAAAAGCGAGTTAAGTCCCATTTAAAACTCTCTAAAAAAGCGCTAGAGCAGCCTGTTTTAGTGGTCAGCCGAGAGTCCGAATACGCCTTTAGGCAGATATTCTTTTACGAAGGGCACTTAAGAATTAGTCGATTGGTTGAGTTAGATCATGATACGACAGATATGAAACGTGCGCTAGTGCATGAAACAAAGCTCGCCATTGCTTATGTACGGAGTCAAAACTTGATGCCTGCTGACAGCGAGGTTGGACTTGTTTTTTTAGACAGTGATGTGGACTTATTAGCGGGATTGTTTGAGTCTTGCCAACAAGAAGGGTTGATTTCGAAAGAGAAAGTATCGTGCTTTTTTAAAGCGTTGAATTTTAATGCGTTGACTAAAAACAAGCAGTATTGTAGTTTTGAAAATGCACCTTGCTTCTCTCAGTCTGCGATGGTGGATTTTATTTTTACCGACCACCCCGCTGGATTTTATTCAAATAAGTATATTGAAAAGATTAAGGGTTTTATTCTAGGACGGCAGGTTTTTATTGGGCTTAATATTTTATTATTGCTTGGTGGGCTTTACTATATTGTGATTGCGGGGGTTGACACTTATGTCAGTTGGGAGAAACAATCGATCTTGGAACAAAAAATTGTAGAGCATCAAAGGGAAGTGAATCGCCTAAAAAATGTTGTTAAATTTCAAGATGATGCACAGAATGTCAAAGCATCGGTGGAGTTCTCCGAAGCGATTTTAAAGTTAAAGTTAGATCGTGTTGTAAACTTTGATATTTATCAGTGGAGTGAAATATTTGATCGACATGAACACATTCAACTCTCTCGAATGGACTGGAACTTATTAGAACGCTTTGACAGTCGTAAAAGTGAAATTACTCTCAACGCTTGGGTTTTTCCTTTTTATGGTACTTACAAAGATCCTGTTAAATGGGTTGATGCCTTTGTGGAAGATTTTAAAACGTTACCAGGAGTTGAGTCGGTTGAGTTACAAAAAGAGCCTTTAAACCGAAACTTAGGGCAGCAGTTGATTATTGAAGCAACCAAAGAGCCGGTTGATGCACTTCCGTTTACGGTGAAGATAAGAGTAAAAGACGTTGAACCTAAGTAATTTGTTATCGGATCCCTTAATTAAACGCTTCTTTTTGAAAGGCGTTGTCTTTTTTGTGCTGCTCAGTGTTTTTTTAGGGGGGGCTTGGTACGCTTATGGCGAAGTTGAGCAGGAGCTACAAGCGAAAGAGCGTCCTAAACTTCAAAAGTTAAATGGGTTGCAAAGTGAAGTTCGATTTTTACAGCGACAGCTAGCTTTATACCGACAATATGGTAATAAATATCAAGAGCTGGTTAAAAAGGGCTTGGTTAAGCAACAAGATCGAGTTTTTTGGACCGATTCATTAATTAAGCTTTCAGAGCAGTACTTAATTCCCAGCTTAAAATTTACCTTTTCAGCGGAAACCCCTTTAACCAGTGCCCAATTTGCAAACATTAATATTCCTAACCGAGTGTTTTACTACAGTCGTTTAAAGCTTACGATGAGTTTGCAACATGAAGAGGACTTGATTCGAGTTTTGGAGACGATTAGCCAGAATATATCCCCTTTTTATCTGGTTGAAAGCTGTAATACGAAGCTCATTAATGGCCGAGCCTATGTGCAAGCGGATTTTAACTTGTTAAAAGGGAATGTTGTCGCAGATTGTGCTTTGATTGTTTTTCACTCGCATGCATCGGTACAAAAAGCACAACTGGAGCGGTAGATAGCAAAATGAACATAAAAAAAGTGATCGTATGGGTTAGTTTTTTCGTTGGTGTAACGGTTTTTAGCGTGGCTGGTGCGGAGCGTACTAAAAACACTGAGCTTGAAAATAATACGTTACTAACGCCACCATTAAAGAAAATCTTTTTATCGAAAGAGACACGAGAAAAAATTGATCGGCAACGGGAAGGTTACCTGAATCCTGTTGTTGAAAAAGAGACGATCAAACTGGTACCCAAAACAGCGGGTCACTCTGTTCCGAAGAAAAAGCGTATCTATATCCCCCCTAAAGT
>JALSJT010000168.1 GCA_026989175.1 Thiomicrorhabdus sp.
GGATGTCTTTTAATAAAATGACCGAGTGCGATCGGTGTGAAGTACTTGGCAGTAGACACGACGGCAATGCGTAAACGTCCACGTGTCATGCCACGAAGGTCGTCCAGTAAGATTTCTAAGTTGGAGAGTTGATCAATAATGCCTCGACAGGTCGCGGCAACGTGCTCACCAATATCCGTTAAAAAGATATTACGCCCGATCTGTTCATACAATGGCATTTTAATGGATTCACTAAAGCTTTTAACTTGTGCTGAAACGGTTGGCTGGGTTAAGAAGAGTTCATTCGCAGCTTTAGTAAAGCTTAAGTGCCTTGCAACCGCTTCAAAGATTTGAATTTGACGCAGGGAAGCATGTCGAATTAAAAACTGTCCAGAACGGACATCATTGTCTTTATTTTCCATACTCACACTCCGTTAAAATTTGAGTGGCTTTTTAGAAAGTCAAATAGCAAAAGAATGCCTTACATCCTTTTAAGTGCTTCTGTCGCGGCTCTTGAGGCTTCAAGAATATCAGCTTCTTTTCCTGCCATAATTAAACGACCATAAGCACCAACCGCTCTCGCTTCAACCAGGGTAATATTCGCAGCTTTTTCAGCTTCATTGGCGGCATAAATAATATAACCTGCAGGATCGGTTTCCATAATGAGCATACTTTGCCCTGGTAAAATCATAGAACCTCTACGGTTATCTCGGTTGATTAAGGTAGCATGATCGGGCGTAATCGCACGAATCACTTCATTCCACATAACCTTGCAAGGCTGACGAGTCGTATGCTCTGTTTTTAAAAAACGCAAAACATGAGCTGAAGACTCAAGTACGTCACTTTGGTCTCGATGATGAATAACCATCGAACCATAAGAACGCTCAACAACCTGCTGCCCTAAGTGTACATTGGAAGCTTTGAGTGCAATATCTGACAGGTGATGTACTGCCATACCCGGTGCAACTTCCATCCAAAGACAAGAGTCACCCGGAACTGGCAAAAAACCCATCGAAGCGGTTCCCATATAGGATGCTAATTGGGGCTGTAAAGAATCTATAAAGACATAGGTTCTTAGTTCGATCATAAAGTTGCCTGCTGTAATTGATTTAATACGCTTTGCAACGCTTGAGCTCGGTGGCTCACTTTGTTTTTAATTTCCATTGGAATTTGGGCAGCGGACTTAATATATTCTGGCATCCACATAATAGGGTCATACCCTACGCCATAGTCGACTCTAGGCTCCATCAGAATTTCACCACACCACTGCCCCGTTCCAATAATGGGAATCGGGTCAAGCGCATGACGAACAAAGACCATCGCGCAATAATAACATGCCTTTCGGTCTTTATAAGGAACACCTTCCAGCTCGTCCAATAGTTTTTGAGCGTTTAAGCGATCTGAGGCAGGCTGACCTAAATACCCTTCAGCATAACGAGCCGAATAAATACCTGGTTGACCGTTTAAGAATTCAACCTCAATCCCAGAGTCATCCGCCAAGGCAGGCAATCCAGTTCTTTCACTGGCATAGCGTGCTTTTTTAATCGCATTTTCAACAAAACTAAGACCATCTTCTTCGACTTCTTCCGAAAAAAAATCTGTTTGTCGTTTGATCGTGAAATCATAAGGCGCTAAAGCAGCTTCAATTTCAGTGACTTTATGCGGGTTACCCGTCGCTAATACAATGGTTGTCATAGAAAAATACGGGCGCTTAATAGAGTACTTCTGTATTCATCGAAAAGACCATTAAGTGTTGCCCTTTTCGTTTGTACTTATTTAGCGCTTCCATCAATCGCTCATAAGACTCTGGCGTAGTAACAATCATAATAAGAATATTGGTATCGCCATCAATATGACTATCTTGTATCCCCGTGTCACCATCCCCTCTTACATTAAATACCGTGTAGCCTGCAATGCCAATTTCTTCAAAGGTATCAACAAGCCTTGACTCTAAAGAGGAGCTAGTAATAATTTGTACAATTTTTTCAGCGTGCGTTACAACAGACATAGTACTTTCCTTTTAAAAATAGATTATAGACCTGAATACCAGATTGCCATTTGGTAGAACATTGGAATACCAATAACCACATTAAATGGAAAAGTTACCCCAAGCGTTAAGGTTAAGTAAAAAGAGGGATTTGCTTCTGGAACACCATATCGCATTGCGGGAGGAACCGCAATATAGGATGCACTGGAACCCAAGATGGCCACTAACATTGCACCAGCTGGACTGAAGCCTAATAAGGTAACACCAACAAACACCCCAATCGTACCACCAATTAACGGCATGATAATACCAAATGAGATCAATGTTGCACCCGCATTTTTAAACGATTTAATACGTTTAGCCGCTTCGATCCCCATTTCCAACAAGAACAAGCATAAAACCCCCATAAAAATTTCATTTGAGAAGGGATATACTTTCTCCATTGCCTCGGGAGAAGCTAATGCACCGACCAGCATGGCACCCATTAATAAAACCACACTACCATTAGTAAAGGCTTCTTTTAATAACGCTCCAGTATTAAGGCTTTCAACCTCTTGCCCTTCACCAGCTGGTTTTGATTTTGCCAGCTTTTTACGTGCGAGCATCGCTAATACTAGACCGATAATAATCGCAGGAGACTCCATGATTACCATCATAATAATCGGATAACTTTCATGCGCAATACCAGACGTTTCTAAAAAAGCAATCGCGGTCAAAAATGTAGCGGCACTCACCGAACCATAATGTGCGGTAATCGCAGCGGCATTAAACGGGTCAATACGATCACGAAAACGTAATAATGCATAACCAATCATCGGAATCACAAGTCCCATGATAAAGGCCCAAAAAATAGATTGAAACGCAATACCAAAGTCGGCTTTGGCTAATTCAGCCCCACCTTTAAGACCAATCGCCATCAAAAGGTATAAAGAGATCCCTTTTCCCATACCTTCTGGGAACTTTAAATCAGACTTAATTAATCGTGCAAATACCCCTAGGGCAAAAAATAACACCGCGGGAATCAATAAACTGTCAAATCCAGACATATACGTGTCTCCTTCAATTTTTTTTGAGTACTTTACACGATAACAAGCGTTTAGCTAGTTATTTCTTTTCGCGCAAAGGCTCTTAATAGAAGCCTAAACTAAATAGGAACTTCCTTACTGCCATACTATGGGAATATCCTATAGAAGAGAAATTGATAATGCAACTTCCACCCATAGAGAATAATTAATAGGTCTAGCCCATTAATCCAAAAACATTCCTATATTTTTTTTACAGATAAAAAAAGAGGGCGCAATAGGCACCCTCCTTAAAAAAATTAAATATAGTCTAACTAGTCAGGCCAAACTCGCTGACTTGATAAAACCTTAATTTGATCCGCAATATGCTTTTGTGGCTCAACTTTTTTTGCTACAACTTTTTTAGGCACCGTTTTATTTACGGTAGCCTTTGTGGTTGAAGTCGTTGTCTTTTTAGCTGCTGTCACAGGAGTCCTTTTTGCAGTCGACTTTGCTGCTGTTTTTTTCGGTTCCGCTTTAACTGGCGCCTTTTTTGGCTCAGGCTTTACGGGGGAGGTTTTAGCCGTGGTATCTACTTTCGTTGTCGTGCTGCCCGTTTTACTGACAACATTAGCTGTTTTTTTATCTAACGTCATATTTGTTTTATTTTGGGTGGGACTACTCATGATAGAGACTCCTTAATTGGATGTAATAACTCAGGGATCAACTGAGCCATTACTTTTTTCTTGAACTATTCAATGATACATTGAATAGTAACAAACTTAAGACAAGCCTGTTACTTTATCATAGCCATCATCTATCGCTTTCGCGAGTGCATGATCAATATCACTCAACTCATCTGACGTTGAATAAATAATGATTGAAACACGATCTCGACCAAAACTAATATTTGGATGATGATCTAGGCGATCAGCCTCTTCTGCAACTTCATCTAAAAATGCTCTTAGAACATCAAACTCTTCAAAATCAAACCGCGCATCAAGTGCTGCGGGATTTTTTTTTGATCTCCAACGCTCATTCATACAAAACTCCGTGCGGTGTTTTGATTCATGTTCATTGTTTGATAAAACTCTTCAAGCCAGCCATTAATTTTAACCAGCTGTTCTTGCTCTTCTGCATATAAACGACTAAACAATGCATGGTCATCAACTGCACCCATATTGGCACAAAACTGAATCGCTTCATTATAAAGTTGAATTAACGCGAGTTCTCTCACTTCACAGCTTTTTAATGCCTCAACAATAGAGTTCGTTGGCGTGGCTGGATTCAAAATACTTCCAGCAGGAACGACGCCTTTCATCACCATACGATCGGTCAAAAGGTTTGCATGTTGAAGCTCTTCATTGGCAAGCGTAACAAAGCCCTGTGCATAGTTTAATTCACCACGAAACTTCGCTAAAGAAGCTTGTGCTAAATAGTGCTGTCCTGCCGAAAACTCAAGACTAAGCGCACGACCCAAGTAGCCTAACACTCTTGAATCACCACCTAACTGCTGTGGAGTTTCAATTTGAGGAAAACTTCCTGCACCTGGCATAATATTACCTTGCATATGAGGTGTATAGTGCATACCTCACTCCTCTTAACGTTAAGAGGGCATACATAATAAGCCCTTAATTAACAATATGTTATGGCGATTACTTTGCTGTTAAAACAGGCTCTACTTCTTTGTGAGGGCGTGCAATGATGTGCGCTGCAACAAGACCGTCACCAACACGTTCACAAGCGTCCGCACCAGCTCTTACCGCTGCGTTAACCGCACCTGTTTCACCACGAACTAAGATAGTGACATAACCACCACCAACAAACTCACGACTAACTAAACGAACTTCTGCCGCTTTCGTCATTGCATCTGCTGCTTCGATTGCAGGTACTAGCCCACGTGTTTCAATCATTCCTAAAGCAATTCCGTACTCTGTGCTCATGGTTTTCTCCTAGATATAAACAAATAAAGGCCTCATTGTACGCGATTTCTCACGTAAAAAGGACCTTTCAATAAATTAAGCTTTTGCTGTTAAAACAGGCTCTACTTCTTTGTGAGGGCGTGCAATGATGTGCGCTGCAACAAGACCGTCACCAACACGTTCACAAGCGTCCGCACCAGCTCTTACCGCTGCGTTA
>JALSJT010000169.1 GCA_026989175.1 Thiomicrorhabdus sp.
CAGAAACGATTAAACAAGCGATTGATAAAGCCAATCACGTTGCCAATGCGGTTAAGGTGACATTTTAAATGGATCTAATTTTTTCTTCCCCCCTATCATTATGCCTCTGCCCCCCCAACCTCCCCCTTGACAAAGGGGAGGAGAAAAACATACCACCTGTCAAAATCCTGTGATGCAAACTTGGCATACCTAATGCTATACGACAGATAACAAAAAAACTTTACTTTTTGAAGCCCCTTTTTTAAGGGGCGCTTCAAATTACCATAGCCAGGTTAAAAGTTATTACTGTTATATAAGAGCTCTTTGCATAAAGCAGCTCTATCACATTTGCATAAAGGAACTTATCATGACATTAAACAATAGCACCCCTGAAAAGGTAAAAGCACCGATTCTCCAAGAGTATCAACGCAATCAAGAAGAAGAATCGCACCTAAAAGAGAACCCTCGAAAAACCATTTTACTGTTGTTACAGGGCGCTGTAGACAAAGGTAATATGGCCAAAGTATGCCATCAAAGCAATGCACTGGTCGAAAAAGGGTTTCATCTGGGTCGAATGACCACTATTTTAGATGCACTGCGTGATCGCCTTGCTTTTACACAAGATACGCCTCTCGCCTTTGATTTGGAAGAGCTATACCGTTACGCTGATCAAAGCATTCAAGAGGCGGTATTTGAAAAAGACAGCTTCTACCTCGACAGCGCCATTGATATTTTGACTGAACTGCGTGATGCATGGGTTGAGATGATGCAACAAACAGGGCAGCTACCTGAAAACGCATAACCCCCCCCTTCCAATCTAGAGCCAAAATACACCTTGCAACGCATGTATTTTGGTTACTTCCATTAAATTCCCTCTCTTTGTTGACTAAAAAGCACGCCCCCTAAACTTAAATATAACCTACTGTTTTTACAAAACTTATCCGACTTACCCACAAGAGAATGAACAAAGTATTACAAAATCAACATTGCATTAGCACTCCCATAAAAAGAGTGCTAAAATGAGTTTCATATTAAAAGACTTAAATGAGGAGTTTCATGATGCAAAATGCAATGATACAAGAGACAGGAACCGTCAGCCTCCCAAAACTATCGCTGGCTTCTGGAGAGTTAGTTCCAGGAAAAAATTTAGAACACTACCTACAAACGATTAAAAAAATTCAACAACTTAGCGCTGCTGAAGAGCATGAGCTGGCTGAAAAATACTACTATCAAAAAGATGTGGATGCGGCTCGCCAGCTCGTTTTATCTTCGTTACGCTACGTAGTACCCGTTGCACGTACCTTTAACGGTTATGGCTTACCCCTTGGTGATATTATTCAAGAGGGAAATATTGGCTTAATGAAAGCAGTTAAACGCTTTAATCCAAAAGAGAATGTGCGCTTAATGACCTTTGCAATTCATTGGATTCGTGCCGAAATTAATGAGTATATTATTAAAAACTGGCGTATTGTCAAAACGGCGACCACTAAAGCACAACGCAAGCTGTTCTTTAAACTGCGCAGTTCTAAAAAATCATTAACCTGCTTTAGCGATAAAGACGCGGATCAAGTTG
>JALSJT010000170.1 GCA_026989175.1 Thiomicrorhabdus sp.
AACCCACTCCAAACACCCCTAATCAAACCCTAACCCAAACCGTCCCCTCAGGGCCAGATATTCATAACGATCCTTTATTCGAAACCTTACTGCACAGCATTTACAGCGCAAAAAAGACCATACAACTCGTATCCCCCTATTTCATTCCCGACAGCGCTATCATGAACGCGCTATTAATCGCGATTAAACGCGGGGTCACCGTCTCACTTATCACCCCTCAAAAATCCGACCATCTCATTTTTGACTTAGGGCGCACCTCCTATCTTCGAGAGCTGGTTGAGCAAGGTGGGCAAGTCTATCTTAACCAAAGCCCAATGTTACACGCCAAGCTCACCCTAATTGACCAAGAGTGCCTTATTATTGGCTCTGCTAACCTCGACTATCGCTCACTCTTTATCAATCATGAAATCGTAAATTTCATTTATTCCAAAGCACTCATCCAACAGATGCAGCTGTGGCTAAACACCCTGCAACAAAACAGCCAGCCCTACCAACCGCATGACAATAAGTTTTATCGGGTATTTGAAAACTTTACTCGAATTTTCACCCCCCTCCTTTAAAGCCATGGAAATGGCTAAACAACAACACTAAATTTGATTCTTACCCCCTAAATACAGTATAATTCCGCTCTTATTTTTATCTTTTGAACGCGTTAAAAACAGATAAATTCATTACGTTTCAATAAGTTAACAATCAAAGGTTGTTTGCTAAACTTTAGCGTGTGTACTATTTGACCGACAGGAAACCGAATATGAACCCCTTACAAGCCCAACCTGGTCTTAATTTAACAGGCCTCTACTCTCCCGAGTTTGAAAAAGAGAACTGTGGTTTTGGTTTAATCGCCAATATGGACGACAAGCCAAGTCACAAAGTCGTGCAAATCGCGATTGAGTCTCTCACCAACATGACACATCGAGGTGGTGTGGCGGCAGACGGCTGTACAGGGGATGGCTGTGGATTATTGATCAAAAAGCCTAACGAATTTTTAAAACAGGCAAGCAATAAACTCGGCTTTCAACTCAATGCACTGTATGCCGTTGGAATGGTTTTTTTGAGCAAAGACAGCCAAAAAGCCAAACAGGCACGCGCCACACTCGAAGAGAAATTAACCAATAAAGGGTTAATCATTGCAGGCTGGCGAACCGTTCCTGTAGACCCAAGTGTACTTGGCGAACAAGCCGGCAATATGGAGCCTTTAATCGAGCAGATCTTCGTTAATGCGCCTAACAATATGGACGAAGCCGCTTTTAATCGCCTGCTATTTACCGCGCGTCGTAAAACCGAGATGGCAATCGAAACCAATGATAGCGACTTTTACATCGCATCGCTTAACAGTGCATTGATCGCTTATAAGGGCTTGGTCATGCCCAAAGAGCTACCCGAGTATTTCTTGGATTTACAAAACCCTGAGTTTGCCTCCTCGTCTATCTCTTATCACCAGCGTTTTTCAACCAATACCTCGCCACAGTGGCGTTTGGCACAACCCTTCCGCTTCTTAGCACACAATGGCGAGCTAAACACCATTCGTGGTAACCGTAACTGGGCACTGG
>JALSJT010000171.1 GCA_026989175.1 Thiomicrorhabdus sp.
CGGTTCAAGCGCATTTAGAGGCGGGACTGTCGAGTATTGCCAATGCACCCGTTGGATTAATTTGTGCGGGTCGTACCGACACCGGTGTTCATGCCATTGGTCAGGTGGTGCATTTTGAAACCGAGGCCGAACGCCCTTTAAAAGCGTGGTTGCAAGGCGGGAACACAAAGTTGCCTATTGATATTCGAATTGCATGGGCGCAACCCGTTGCAGACGATTTTCATGCACGGTTCTCGGCGGTCGCGCGTCAATATCGGTATGTCATTTTTAATCGTTCGGTGAACTCTGCGGTGTTGGCCAATCGAGTTACGTGGTTGTACTCTGATCTGGATGTCGAAAAAATGCACTTGGCGGCGCAATCGTTGGTCGGTTATCACGATTTTAGCTCGTTTCGTGCCTCAGGTTGTCAGGCGGCGAATGCGTTAAGAACGGTGGAGTCTCTGTCGGTCTCTCGTAAAGGCAACTTTGTTTTTATTGATATTAAAGCCAATGCTTTTTTGCACCACATGGTGCGAAACATCGCAGGAACGTTGTTTCAGATAGGCTTGTCGCAAAAGCCAGTAGAGTGGGTTGCGGAGTTACTGGCGTTGCAAGATCGTACCAAAGCGGCGCCTACTGCGCCTGCCAGTGGTTTGTATTTTGTGAATGCCTTTTATCCTGAAAAATTTAACATTCCGTTGGTGGCATTGGATGAGGTGCTTTGGCAGTGACTCAGTTGACAAAGAGTGCAAGAACACGCGTTAAAATTTGTGGTCTAACCTCGGTGGAAGACTCGATGCTGGCGGTGAATGCGGGCGCGGATGCGATTGGTTTGGTGTTTTATGCACCAAGTCCTCGAAACGTTAGTCTTGAACAGGCTGAAGCGATTTCAGCAAGTGTTCCTGCGTTTGTAACCAAGACCGCGTTGTTTGTGAATCCGAGTGTGGCAGAGGTGCAAGCGGTACTGCAAACGGGTTCGATTGACCTGCTTCAGTTTCATGGGGATGAATCGCCCGAGTTTTGTGAACAGTTTCAGTGCAGTTATATCAAAGCCATTCGTATGCGAGAAGGCATTGAACTAGAAAGCATTGCGCAACAGTATCATCAGGCAAGCGGTCTATTATTGGACGCGTATAAAGCAGGTGTGCCGGGCGGAACGGGTGAGAAGTTTGACTGGCAACGGGTTCCGAAGCATCTTAGCAAGCCGATTATTTTGGCTGGCGGTTTAACGCCCGAGAATATTCAGCAGGCCATTGAGCAAACCCAACCGTGGGCGGTGGATGTGAGTGGTGGGGTGGAGCAGTCAAAAGGCATTAAGTCGGCTGAGAAAATTGAACAATTTATGAGTAGAGTTAAATGAAAATGGACTTTTCGAAATTTCCCGATGAGCATGGGCACTTTGGACCTTATGGTGGGGTGTTTGCTCCGGAAACCTTAATGGCGGCGTTGGAACAGCTAAAAAATGAGTATGCGTTGGTTAAAAACGATCCTGGCTTTTTAAAAGAGTTGGCAGAGGATTTACAAAATTATGTGGGTCGTCCAACGCCACTCTATTATGCCAAACGCTGGTCTGAGCAGTTAGGGGGGGGGAAAATTTATTTAAAGCGTGAAGATTTGAATCATACCGGTGCGCATAAGATAAACAATACCATTGGTCAGGCCTTGCTGGCGAAACGTTTGGGTAAAAAACGTATTATTGCTGAAACAGGCGCCGGTCAACACGGTGTGGCAAGTGCCACCGTTGCGGCGCGTTTAGGGTTGGAGTGTGTGGTCTATATGGGCGCGGATGACGTGGTGCGCCAAGCGCCGAATGTGGCACGCATGAGAATGCTAGGCGCAACCGTCGTTCCTGTTACATCGGGTACCAAAACGCTAAAAGATGCGCTGAATGAAGCGATGCGTGACTGGGTGACCAATGTCGATGAGACCTTTTACATCATTGGTACGGTCGCGGGGCCACACCCTTATCCTGAGATGGTACGAGATTTTCAAACGATTATTGGGCGTGAGACGAAACAACAAGCGTTACAACACGAAAATAAATTGCCTGATGTCTTGATCGCTTGTGTCGGTGGCGGCTCCAATGCGATTGGGCTGTTTCATGAGTTTTTAGCCGATGACTCGGTTGAGATGTACGGTGTTGAGCCAGCAGGACTCGGGCTTGAAACAGGGCAACATGCCGCGCCACTGTGCAAAGGTAAACCGGGCGTGTTTCATGGCAATCGTACCTATTTAATGCAAGATGAGAATGGTCAGATTTTAGGGACGCACTCCATCTCAGCGGGGTTAGATTACCCCGGTGTGGGGCCAGAACATGCGTGGTTAAAAGAGATTGGTCGGGTCAATTATGTGGCGATTGATGATGAAGAAGCGTTGCAAGGTTTCCGTGACTTAACGCGTTTTGAAGGCATTATTCCCGCATTAGAGTCCAGTCATGCTTTGGCGTATGCAACGAAATTAGCCCCAACCTTGGCAAGCGATAAAATGATTGTGGTTAACCTTTCGGGTCGAGGCGATAAAGATATGAATACCATTGCACAAATTGAAGGGATTGAGTTTTAACGAACGCATTGTGAAGATATGAGTAGATTACAAAAAAAATTGACGGCCTTAAAACAGGCTGGAAAAACCGCTTTAATTCCTTATATTACCGCAGGTGATCCAAACCCTAAGGCGACCGTGGCGTTAATGCATCTGTTAGTGGAGAAAGGCGCAGACGTCATTGAATTAGGGGTGCCATTTTCAGACCCCATGGCGGATGGTCCTGTGATTCAAAAGGCGGTTGAGCGTGCATTGACTCATAACGTGAGTTTGGATGATGTCTTAGAGTATGTGCGCGTTTTTCGTGAGCAAGATACCGAAACCCCTGTGGTGTTAATGGGCTATTTAAACCCGATTGAAGCGCAAGGTTATGAGGCGTTTGCCAATGCGGCTAGCTCGGTGGGTGTGGATGCAGTGTTGACCGTAGATATGCCACCAGAAGAGTCGGCGGGCTATTTAGAAGCGTTACAGTCTGCTCATCTGGATCGAGTTTTTCTCGTCTCTCCCACCACACCGGATAATCGCTTGAGTGCGGTCAATGAGAAAGGCAGCGGTTTCGTCTATTACGTCTCTTTAAAAGGGGTGACGGGCTCAAAAGAGTTGGATGTTGAGGATGTTGCACAAAACGTGAACCGTTTAAGATCCTCATTAACGATGCCGATGGGTATTGGCTTTGGCATTAAGGATGAAACCACGGCATTTGAAATGGCGAAAATAGGCGATGCGGTCATTGTTGGCTCCGCCTTAGTCAAATTAATTGAAGCGAACCAGTCGAAAGGAAGTTATGATATCCATTTAGCGATTGGTGAAAAAATGACAGAGTTTCGCGACGCCTTAGATCGGGCAGATACATTAAAAGGTCAGGAGTAAAGAATGAACTGGTTTGAAAAGATTTTACCCAGCATTAAACAGGGTGCACAACGTAAAGGATCCGTGCCTGAAGGGTTGTGGACCAAGTGTCCTAAGTGCGAAAGTACGTTGTATCGCTCAGAAGTTACACGCAACCAAGAGGTCTGCCCAAAATGTGATCACCACATGCGTTTAGGCGGACGTGCGCGTATATTAGCGTTTTTAGATTCAGAAAGCTTTAATGAGACGGAGGCCAATGTATCGCCTGTGGATGTTTTGAAGTTTAAGGATATTAAACGCTATAAAGATCGAATTTCAGCGGCGCAAAAAGCGACCGGTGAAAAAGACGCTTTAATTACAGGAGCCGGTACCATTAAAGGATTAGAGGTTGTGGTAGCGGCCTTTGATTTTAGGTTTATGGGCGGTTCAATGGGCTCTGTTGTCGGCGAAAAATTTGTGCGTGCGGTAAATGAAGCGATTGCGCTAGAGTGTCCTTTTATCTGTTTCTCAGCCAGTGGTGGCGCTCGAATGCAAGAGGCATTGTTTTCCTTGATGCAAATGGCAAAAACCAGTGTGGCTTTAGGACGTTTACGTGCCAAAGGGCTACCCTATATTTCCGTGTTAACCGATCCAACCATGGGTGGTGTTTCAGCCAGTTTTGCAATGCTCGGTGATCTAAATGTTGCGGAACCAAAGGCATTGATTGGCTTTGCAGGTCCGCGTGTGATTGAGCAAACCGTTCGTGAAACCTTGCCAGAAGGCTTTCAGCGCAGTGAGTTTCTGTTAGCACATGGTGCGATTGATCAGATTATTCATCGACATGACCTCTCGAGCGAGTTGTCGACAATTTGCAGTATGTTGATGCATCGACATAATACCTTAACCTTACCTGAAGTGATTGAACCTGAATTGGTGTAAGGCATTGTAGGCTTTCTATAAAGAATTTATTCTCTATGACTATTCCGAATAATCAATCCAGTTTAGATCACTGGATTGATTGGTTACTTCATCTGCACACCGAAGAGATTGATCTAGGATTAGATCGCATTCGGTTGGTCGCAGAAACCATGCAACTGCTTCGTCCTGCTCCAATTGTGATTAGTGTGGCGGGAACCAATGGTAAAGGTTCCTGTGTTGCGATGTTGACAGCGATTTTGAGCGCTGCTGGGTACCGTGTTGGTGCCTATACCTCACCGCATATTCAACGCTTTAATGAGCGCATTCAAGTGAATGGTCAGCCTGTTCGTGATGAATTGATTACGCAAGCGTTTGCTCAAATTGAGGCTGCAAGAGGGGGGGTGAAATTAACCTATTTTGAGTTCGCAACCTTGGCTGGACTGAGTATTTTTAAACAGTCTGATTTGGATGTCGTGGTTTTGGAAGTTGGATTAGGCGGTCGTTTGGATGCGGTGAATGTCGTGGATGCGGATGCGGCCTTGATTACCGCGATTGCTATCGACCATATTGAGTGGTTAGGCAGTGATCGTAGTGTCATAGCCACGGAAAAAGCGGGCATTATGCGTACTGGAAAACCAGCGGTTTGTTCTGATAGTGCGCCACCCGAGAGTTTACCTGCTTATGCCGCGCACCATTCGATACCACTAATACAGTTAAATCGTGACTTTAAACTGGTTGTTTCTGAGAAAGAGTGGTCTATTCTTCCACTTTGTGACCATGTTGTTTTCGGGAAAAAATCGGTTTTAAAAAATTTCCCCCCTCCTCGTTTAAAAGGTGCGTTTCAAATAGAGAATGCGGCAGGTGTTGTGATGGTACTTAATGCACTTTCAGATGTATTAACGGTAGATAAAGCAGCCATTCATCAGGGATTGCTTCATGCAAAACACCCAGGCCGACTAGAGACGTTTCAGTATCAAGGGCAAAATTGGTTGGTGGATGTCGCCCATAATCCTCAGTCTGCTAAGGCGTTGGCAGGTTATTTACGTGAGAACCGTTCTGACGCTCAGAATGGACGTTATACTGCCATTTTTTCGGTGCTGAATGATAAAGATGCTTTGCCAATGATTCAAGAGATGAAGCCTTTTATTCAGAACTGGTTGATTGCGGATCTGGCGATTCCTCGTGCGATGCCGATTGAGGCATTAGTGGTGCTCTTAAAGTCATCAGGCATTTCAGAAAAAAATATTTTGGTACAAGGCTCTATTTCGCAAGCGGTAACGTGTGCGCAAGCAGAGATTAAAACGCCTATTTTAGTTTGGGGCTCTTTTTTTACCGTGTCGCAAGTTTATGATTGCTTAGGTGAAGAGTCGCAATCGTGAGAATTTTACATGGATAAAGTCAGTAAGTATCGACTTACCGGAGCCGTTATTTGGTTAATGTTGTTGGTATTTTTAGTTCCCGCTTGGTTTGGTGAGCCGGTTCATTTTAAACCCGCCGTCTATACCGCACCTGAAAAAGTCGTTGAACACCCTACAATCAAGCAGACGAAACCAGTGAGTGAAGAGAGATTGTCGTTGGTGAAGGGTGTACCAGAACAAGATGTCCCAGCAAAAAATAGGGCGACAGAGGTGAGTCAAACAATGCCTCCGCCAAAAGCGCAGTGGATTGTAAGGATCATCGCTTATAGGGATATTAAGGACGCAAATGAGTTATTAGGGCGTCTTGAGGTGGATTACGAGGTGATGATTAAGTCCTTTGAAAAAAGTGGTATGCACTCCGTGAGAGTAGGGCCTTATACTTCAAAGGCTAAAGCTGAACAAGTCAGGCAGAAATTAGATAAAATGTTGCATACCCAAGCTGAGGTTGTGCGACTAAAGTAATATTGAAACCCATTCTTAGAGATATAGGATGATGTGCAGAGTTTTGTTTTTACATTGAAATCAATAGTTTGCGTAGTGTCTGTTTTTGAGGGATGGGGTTAGCTAATGTAAGACCTTTGCTCAAAGATGAATTTTGAGTATTTTATTAAAGCGATAGAGAGTGTATAAAAATGTGCGGAATTGTTGGGATTGTATCGGCAAGTGGTGGGGCGGTAAATCAGGAAATTTATGATGCATTAACGGTTTTGCAACATCGTGGTCAAGATGCCGCAGGGATTGTAACCAGTGAAGCGGGACGTTTTTTTCAACGTAAAGATAACGGTTTAGTGAAAGACGTTTTTCGTACCCGACACATGCGTGATTTGCATGGCAGTATTGGGATTGGTCATATTCGCTATCCAACCGCAGGATCGTCTTCCAGTGCGGAGGCTCAGCCATTTTATGTCAACTCACCCTATGGGATTGCAATGGGGCATAATGGCAATTTAACCAATGCGGATACCTTAGCACAAGAGATCTATCGCGAAGACTTACGTCATTTAAATACCAACTCGGATTCAGAAGTTTTGTTGAATGTGTTTGCACATGAGTTGATGCAACAAAAAAAGCTCTTTATTGAGAATGACGATGTGTTTAATGCGGTGAAAACATTGCATAAGCGGGTTCGTGGCGGTTACGCTGCCGTTGGAATTATTTCTGGATTTGGTTTAGTCGCTTTTCGGGACCCTTTCGGTTTGCGCCCCGTGGTGGTGGGTAAACGAGAGACTGCGGAAGGTACCGATTATATGGTGGCTTCGGAATCGGTTGCAATTACAGGGCTAGGGTTTACCTTAGAAAAGGACTTAGCACCGGGTGAAGCGGTTGTTATTACCGAAAAGGGTGAAATTTCCTACCAACAATGTGCAGAAAATCCAACGTTGTCCCCTTGTATTTTTGAGTTTGTCTACTTTGCACGTCCTGACTCGATGATTGATAATATCTCGGTTTATAAGTCCCGTTTGCGTATGGGTGAAAAGCTTGCAGATAAAATTTTAAAAGAGTGGCCGGATCATGATATTGATGTGGTCATTCCCATTCCAGACACCAGTCGAACCTCTGCGCTAGAGCTCGCTTTCCGTTTAGGCACGCCTTACCGAGAAGGGTTTATTAAAAACCGTTATATTGGTCGTACCTTTATTATGCCCGGTCAGCAGTTACGTAAAAAGTCCGTTCGTCAAAAGCTGAATGCTATTGATTTAGAGTTTGAAGGGAAGACGGTTTTATTGGTGGATGATTCGATTGTTCGTGGTACAACATCGGCTCAAATTGTGGAGATGGCAAGAGAAGCTGGAGCTAAAAAAGTCTATTTTGCCTCGGCTGCCCCTGCGGTTCGTTACCCTTATGTGTATGGGATTGATATGCCTTCACCAACTGAGTTGGTCGCGCATAATCGAACCACTGAGGAGATTGCAGAGGTGATCGGTACGGATAAACTTATTTATCAAGATATTGATGATCTGATTCAAGCCGTTGGTGTTGGTAATCCTGATATTAAAACATTTGATACCTCTTGTTTTACGGGGATTTATGCGACAGGGGATATTACTCCTGAGTATTTGACCTCGATCGATACTGCACGTAATGATGATGCACAAACGGCTAAAAAACCACAGGGTCAAGAGACGGTTGGCATTTATAATGGTGCCTAGAAGGTACATTGAGAACTATTATGGAATCATTTGATATGAAAACCTTGGCGATTCGCGCAGGGTATGAACAGACACATGAGCAGGAAAATAGCGAGGCTATTTTTCCGACCTCGAGTTTTCGTTATGAATCCGCGGCACAAGCGGCGGCACGTTTTAGTGGTGAAGAGGAGGGAAATGTCTACTCTCGATTTACCAACCCAACGGTGCGCACCTTTGAAAACCGCCTTGCGCTGATGGAAGGCGGCGAGTCTTGTGTGGCAACGGCTTCGGGTATGTCGGCTATTTTAGCGACCTTTATGTCTTTGCTTGAGCAAGGCGATCACGTGGTCTCTTCGCAGAGTATTTTTGGCACGACAAAAGTGCTTTTTAATAAATATTTAGCCAAGTTTGGTATTAAGGTGACATTTGTTTCTCAAACGGATGTGTCTGAGTGGCAAAAAGCGATTCAGGGTAATACTAAGGCTTTTTTTTTAGAGACGCCTTCGAATCCCTTAACCGAAATTGCAGATTTAGTGGCGATCAGTGCATTAGCTAAGCAGAGTGACTGTTTATTCATTGTGGATAACTGTTTTTGTACCCCTGTTTTGCAACGACCTTTAGAGCAGGGTGCAGATATTATCATCCATTCGGCGACGAAATTTTTAGATGGTCAAGGTCGCGGGATTGGTGGCGCCGTTGTTGGTTCTGAAGCCGTGGTGGAAGAGCATGTGCGAGGGTTCATGCGTACGGCAGGGCCAAGTATGAGCCCGTTTAATGCCTGGATTTTCTTAAAAGGATTAGAGACGCTTCCTATACGAATGGCGGCACACTGTCAAAATGCGTTACTTTTGGCGGAATGGTTGTCTGAACACCCAGCGGTAGAGCAGGTTTTTTATCCTGGCTTAGCTTCTCATCCTCAATACGATTTAGCGTGTAAGCAACAATCTGCTGGCGGTGGATTAGTGAGTTTTAGAGTGGTTGGAGGGCAACAAGCCGCGTGGTCAGTGATTGATCAGACTCAGATGTTATCCATTACGGCCAACTTGGGGGATGTGAAAACCAGTATTACCCATCCAGCCACGACAACACACTGCCGTGTGGAGCCTGCGGATCGTTTGAAAGCGGGTATTACCGATAATTTAGTTCGTGTCTCAGTTGGCTTGGAGTCCATTGAGGATATTAAAAATGATTTAGCCAGAGGCTTAGACTTGCTGGTTTAGTTTCTTGGAAGCGGAAGTTCAGTCTCTTCGTTTTGGCGGTAGATGACACAAACTTTACCAACGGACTGCACCAGTAGCGCCCCTGTTTTCTCAAGGATGTGTTGCACAATCTCTTGACGCTCATCACGGTCGCCAAAGGCGATCTTAATTTTAAGAATTTCATGATGATCTAGTGTGCTTTCCAGCTCGTCCATTAGATTTTCGGTGATTCCATTCGAGCCGATCATGATCATAGGGTTTAAGCCGTGTGCAATACCACGAAGGTATTTTTTTTGGTTGTTTGAAAGTTTTTCAGGTTGGCTCATTGAATATTCCAGTCAGCGTTATTATTTAAAGTGATTTGAGGTCTTTTATCTCTGTAAAAGTCTTAATCTATATATTGTAGTAGAAAAAACATTATGGCGCGAAGTAAATCGAGTGACGGGTGGTTAAAAGAGCATTTTAATGATCCTTATGTACAAAAAGCAAGGCAAGAGGGCTGGCGTTCTCGTGCGGTGTATAAGCTTCAAGAGATTGATGATAAGGATGGTTTGTTTAAACCGGGCATGTGTGTCGTTGATTTAGGCGCGGCACCCGGTGGTTGGTCACAGTGGACAACCCATAAGGTGGGTGCAAAGGGAGAGGTGTTTGCCTTAGATATTCTGCCGGTTGAACCGTTTGCAGGGGTAACCTTTATACAGGGTGACTTTAGAGAGGATGAAGTGTATAACGCGTTGCTTGCTTCGCTTGATGGACGCGATGTCGATGTCGTTATTTCAGATATGGCGCCGAACATGAGTGGCAATAAGGGCGTTGATATTCCACGAGCCATGTATTTGGTTGAGTTGTGTGTCGATTTGGCTGATCAGGTTTTGAAGAAAAATGGGGATCTGTTAATGAAAGTGTTTCAAGGCGAAGGCTATGACCAGCTGTTAGCGACATTAAAGTCAAAGTATAAAAAAGTCATTACCAGAAAGCCAGATGCGTCACGTGCAAGAAGCAAGGAGATATACTTGCTTGCTCGAGGTAAAAAGTAACATCAGGTTGAGAAATATTCGGCATAAGATATTTTTATGAAGAATTGTGTTAAAGTAATCGGCTTGTGTTTTTAGGTTAAAGAGTGGTTAAGGGTAGCCAATGAATAATGATATGTTAAAAAATATGTTGATTTGGGCAGTTGCAGCGATGGTGCTGATGTCTGTGTTTAATCACTTTAGTGGGCAGGGAAGTACAGCATCGAGTCGTGTTGATTATTCCGACTTTATAGATCAAATTCATCAAGGACAAGTTAGTCAGGTTTCGATTGAAGGGCCGACGATTCGTGGGGTCTATGTTAATGGTGGCGCATTTACGACCTACAACCCAGGGGATCCAGGGTTGATGGGGGACTTGTTGGATAATCGCGTTAAAGTAAGTGCTAAACCGCCTGAAAAACAGGGTGTTTTAATGCAAATATTCATCTCTTGGTTCCCCATGCTACTATTGATTGGTGTTTGGATCTTCTTCATGAAGTCGATGGGTGGCGGCATGGGCGGTAAGGGTGGCCCGATGTCTTTTGGTAAGAGTAAAGCTAAAATGCTGAGTGATGAGCAGATCAAAGTGACTTTGGACGATGTTGCGGGCGCAGATGAAGCGAAGCAGGAAGTGGGTGAAATCGTTGATTTCTTAAGAGATCCTGGTAAATATCAAAGTTTAGGTGGGAATATTCCACGTGGTGTGTTGATGGTAGGTCCTCCTGGAACGGGTAAAACCTTATTGGCAAAAGCGATTGCGGGTGAGGCTAAAGTGCCATTCTTTAGTATTTCAGGTTCAGATTTTGTTGAGATGTTTGTTGGGGTGGGAGCCTCGCGTGTTCGCGATATGTTTGAGCAGGCCAAAGCCC
>JALSJT010000172.1 GCA_026989175.1 Thiomicrorhabdus sp.
CACAAAATCAAAAAGGGTTTACACTGGTTGAGATTGCCATTGTATTGGTTATTATCGGATTACTTCTTGGTGGGGTATTAAAAGGGCAAGAGTTGATTACTAACTCGAAGATTAAAAGCCTGACAAAAGATTTGGAAGGAATTGTTGCTGCTTCTTACGCCTATCAAGATCGTACTGGAAGATTAGCTGGAGACACAGATAGTGATGGTGCTTTTGATAATGTGGGTTTATTTTGGAGTGATTTAAAAGACGAAGGTTTTCTTTCTGGGGTTACTGGTACTGGATCGACCGCTAAAGGGCCTGTACATGGTTTAAATGGATCTTTTTCTACGGTTATTTCTGCCGCAAGTACAATGTTTCCAAATAAAAACTATATTTGTGCTAGTAATGTTGAAGAGTCTATTGCCGAAGTAATTGATAAAAAACTAGATGATGGTGTACCCAATACTGGAGACATTCGAGTTGGTGCTACTGAGAGTGGAACCGCTCTTGCTACTTACACCGCTCCTGAGACAGGAAGATTTCTCTGTAGGGTGTTGTAAATGTAAAAACTTATTATTTGGTAGACAAAAAAGCCCGTTGACGACACGGGTTTTTTTGTTTTGCTATGCCTCAAATAAAAGAGGGCGTTATTATGAACTCAGTAACAAGACAAAGTCAAAAAGGATTTACCCTAGTTGAAATTGCCATTGTATTGGTTATTGTTGGACTGCTTCTTGGCGGGGTATTAAAAGGGCAGGAGTTGATTGCCAACGCAAAAATTAAACAATTCACAACAGAGATGGAGGAGGTTGTGGCGGCTGCTTACGCCTACCAAGATCGTATGGGTAGATTCCCAGGAAGACTCGGACAACATATTGATATTGATATGAGTGCTTTTTGGCAGGATTTAGAACGTGAAGGTTTTATTTCTAAGTCTCTTGCTTATTATTTTAGTGTCTTGATATTGCCACATAGCTTGAATGGTTTTTTTATTGTTCTGCCATCTTACGCTAGTTTTCCAGTAGCGAATTTTAAAAACGCCCTTTGTGCATCTAACCTTACCGAGTCAATTGCCCAAGCAGTGGATAGAAAGTTGGATGATGGCAACCCAAATACTGGAGATATTTTAGCTGGTAAGACAGTCTATGCAACTCTCACTGATTATAGTTCTCCAGAATCGATCGTCGTTCTCTGTAAGGTATTTAAATAGAGCAATCAGGACACTTAAATTAAGTAAAGGGGTCAGCGTAAAGTCGGAATAGGAAAAGATGACTTTAATCTTTTCCTATTCCGACTTTACGCTGACCCCATATTTCCCGGCTTTAAATCCCAGCGATTATGTACCCACAGGTACTGCTCGGGATTTTTTTGTATCTCGGTTTCGTAGAGTTGGTGGAGTCGTAGGGTGTCGGCGTAGTCGTCGCCTGAGGGGAAGTTGTCTAGGGGGGGGAGAAATTCTACTTGGTATTGAAAGGGTTTGATGCGTCGGGTGAAGGTGGGTACTACAGCGCATTTTGTGAGCTTGGCGAGTTTGGAGGTGGCGGGGTTGCTTTTGGTATTGTGGTTAAAGAATGGCACCACAATATGCCCTTTGGCTCGGTAGCGTTGGTCGGGTAAAAAAGTCATGCTTTCGCCCGCTCTGAGCACTTTGAGCATTTGACGGGTGTTGGCATTGGAGAGCGGGGCAACTTGGCTGCCATCGCTAAATTGAATCGCGCGCCCTTTGGCGATGAGGTAGTCCATTAACGGATTGTCGTGTGGGCGATAGACGGCGTGGTAATTGGTTAGGAATGAGACAAACAGCCCCGTGAGTTCCAGAGTGGTGAAGTGGGGGGCTAAAATTAAGACGCCATTGCCTTGTTGTTGTGCGGCAAACAGATTCTCTTGACCGATAAACTCAACCATTTCGCGCTCTTTGGCGTGGGCGTGATTTTTTTTGTGGTCGCCCCACCAGACAAAGCCCATCTCCATTAAGCTGAGACCGAGCGATTCAAAGTGCGCGGTTACCATCGCTTGCTGTTCGGTGGTCGACTTTTCTGGAAAGCAGAGTTGAATATTTGCCGCGACGAGTCGGCGACGTTTGGGTGAGAGTTTACTCAGGAGTCTGCCCAGTGTTTTGCCAATGCAGGCCTTCCAGCGAAGTGGTGCAAGGTTTAACACTCTCAGTAGCCCAATGCCTAGCCAGATTCCCCAGTAGTTGGGCAGGAGAAAGCGCCATTCAAAAGTAGGTGCTTTTTTAGCCATCAATATCCTCCCCTTTTTGGTAGAGCTTGGCGTAGTGTCCCTGTTGCTTTAACAGTTCGGAATGTGTTCCTTGTTCAACCAGTGTTCCATGCTCTAACACAACGATATTGTCGGCATTTTCAATCGTGCTTAAGCGGTGCGCAATCAAAATAACTGTTCGATTCTGCTTTAAGGTCTCCATCGCTTGTTGAATCATCTGTTCGCTTTGGTTATCAAGTGCCGAGGTGGCTTCGTCCATAATCAAAATAGGCGCGTTTTTCAAAAAAGCACGGGCGATGGCGATACGTTGGCGTTGTCCGCCTGAAAGGAGGTTGCCATTTTCGCCAATATTGGTCTCAAGCCCCATCGGGAATTGTTCGATAAACTCCCAAGCGTGTGCATCTTTTGCCGCCTGAATAATGTTTTCAGTGGAGACGTCTGGTCGTCCATAAGCGATATTGGCGGCGATGGTGTCTTCAAATAGAATCACTTTTTGACTGACCAGTGCAATCTGTTCACGTAAAAAACGCCGTTCCAGCGTTAAGATGTCTTGATTGTCGAGCAGAATTTGCCCAGAGCAGGGGTCATAAAATCGAGTGATTAAGTTGACGATGGTGGACTTTCCGCTGCCTGACTGCCCGACTAAGGCGGTTGTTTTGCCTGCGGGTATGGTTAAGTTGAAGTTGTTTAACGCAGGTTTATTGCTGTTTGGGTATTGAAAGTGGAGGTTTTTAAACTGTAACTCTCCTTTTAAGTGTTTGAGGGTATGGCAACCGGTATCGGTCTCATCAGGTTGGTCGAGCAGTTCAAAAATACTTTCGGCCGCCGCCATCCCTTTTTGTACAACCTCATTAATACTGGTTAAGCGGCGCAAAGGCTCAAAGGTCAGTGCCATGGCGGTAATGTAGGCGAGTAGTTCACCTGGAGTAAAGTGATCTTGTGCCGACATTTGCATGGCGATATAGACCACGCCCGCCAGTGCAATCGCCGCGAGTACTTGTACCAATGGCACGCTTAACGCGGATACTTTGGTGACTTGCATGGAGTGACGGAGTAACTCGGCGGCGGTCTCTTTAAAGCGTTTCTGTTCGTAGCCTTCGGCACCGTAAATTTTAATGTCTTGATGCGCTGTTAACCCCTCTTCGAGTTGATGGGTCAGTTGCCCCATATTCTGTTGCATGGATTTACTGGAATTTCGCATTAACTTACTGGTTTTATCAATAATAAAGGCGACAATCGGGCCTATCACTAGCATGAGTAACGTGAGTTGCCAAGAGATATAGAGTAAGTACGCCACCAGTGCAATGATGGTTAAGGAGTCTCGAATAATAATGACCCAAGCGTTAGAGAGCGCATTGCTTGCTTGTGGCACGTCGTAGGTGATTTTGGACATTAGTGTGCCAGTTCCATACCCTTGAAAAATCGCATAAGGTAGGCTTTGCATTTTTTGGTACATATCGGCACGAATCGCCAAGATGGCTTTTTGCGCAATCCACTGACTAAAGACCTTACTAAAATATTCGGCAATGCCTTTTACAATAAAAACTCCCGCCAGTAAAAGCGGCATCATCACAAAGGAGTCGGGATTTTTAGCGATTAGACTTTCATCGACTAAATTTTTAAGCACCATCGCGATGGCGGGTTCCATGGCGGCAATCACCACCAGCGCCACTAAGGTGACGGCAATCAGCGCTTTAAAGGGCAGAATATAGTTTAATAGACGACGGTATAGGGCGAGTGTTTTACGGTCAAACATGAATTATTCTCTTCGTAAAATTTTATTGACCACAATATTCGCCCAGCCAGCGCTTTGAAATTGGTCGTTGAGTTTGGGTTTGTCGTAATGTTGGGTAACCCAGTCGATAAAGGAGACCTCGGGATGCGTTTTTTGAAAGGCTAAAAAGGCATCAAAAAAGAAGTCGAGTTTGCCAGTTTCTGCCCAACGAAAATGGCCGTATTTCATGCTAAGTTGTTTCAGCGACGCTTCAATCGACTTTTTTTCAATAAAGTGTTCGTAAAACACACTGAGCAGTCCCGCACGGTCGGCACCCGATTTACAGTGAATTAAAATAGGGTACTGAGCGGTCTCGAGCAGTGCTTTGGCTTTTAAAATATTGTCAACATCGGGTAAACTTCTGGAGGACATGGGGATGTGACATAGCGTAATGCCCAGCTGGTCACAGGCCTCTTTTTCAAGCAGGTATTGCCCAGTGGTATCGGCTCTTCGAAGGCTGATAATGGTTTTAACGCCATATTCTTTATGAAGTTTTTTGATAAAGGCGGGCGAGGGATGGTTGCTTCGATACGCTTTGTCAGACAGTGCGTAGAAGTTGCGGAATAGAACGCGCAACACTTCATGATCCTTAAACCATGCCTCTAAGTGTGCTTTGATTCGTCCCCAACGGGTGTGCAGTTGTGCCATAAACGTTTTGAATTCTTGGATGAAATTAGGCGCTATTTTACCCTTTTAATGGGGTGAAATGATAGAATTAGCCTCTTTTCAATTTGATTTTGAGGTGAGTGTGTCGAAGGTTTTACAGTCGCATTGGTGGTCAGCACTGTTTGTTTTTGCGTTTCCGTTGTTGGTGATGTACGCCTATTCGGATTTTATTCGCAGTTCTGAGTTAAATGCCCGCCTTGGTTGGATCTTATTGATTGGTGGTGTGGCATACCTGTTTCGGCATACGGTGTTGCAAAAGTTATTGCTTGGCGTGCTGTTTCTGTTTGTCTTATCGGGCAGTTTAGATATTTTGTATGCGGTAACGTTTGGCGGTGTGTTTACCAGCGCCTCGTTTGAGGCGATGGCGTTGACCGATGCCAGTGAGAGCTGGGAGTTTTTACTGGCGTATGCCTCCATTGAAAATGTGTTGTTATTGCTGTTTTATTGGGTGGTGGCTTTCTACTCTCTGAAGCGTATCTTATTTAAAGCACCAGAACGGAAGCGTGAAAAAGTTTTCGCCGCATTAGGTGTATTGATGATTTTGGCGTCCATTCAGCAGATTCATCAACGTGGTCGCACCTTTGATGTATTGCCGGGGTTTACCGGTGTAGCGATTGATTACTCGGGGGCGCATGAGAGTATTGAAGTTGAGATTAATGCACGGAAAGAGCTGTATAAAACCAAAGCGTTTACCGCACAAAAAGCCAGTGAAGCACCACAAACCTATGTGATTATCTTAGGGGAGTCGGTCAATCGTAACCACTTGCAAATTTATGGTTACCCGCGTGCGACCACTCCAGAACTCATTCAGCACCAAGCGGAGCTACTGGTGTTTGATAATGTGATCTCTCCGTTTGCACAAACCCACCCTTCGTTAAATGTTGCGTTAACCGAAGCGGATACTGTGAATAAAATGTCAGTGCATGCTGCAATCAGTTTATTAGGGGGGGCAAAAAAAGCAGGCTTTAAAACGTGGTGGATCTCTAATCAACAGCCATTGAGAAGACCGTCGTCCGCCATCGCTTCTCTCGCCGATGTTGAGCACTTTATTAGTCATGATTTTCATGGGGTGGAGGTCAATCGTTACGATGGCTACCTGCTCCCCTCTATTCAGAAAGCGATTGCCGATGACGCGCCACATAAAGTGATTTTTGTGCACTTAATGGGCAGTCATTTACAGTATCGTAACCGTTACCCGCCTGAACAGTCTGTTTTTAAGGGCGTTGAAGGGGTACAGGCTTATCGCCCTAATCCTTCGAGTCGAGAGCTTGATTTTATTAATTCATACGATGATTCGGTGCGTTATACCGACACTGTTTTGGGTGAGATATTTGAGAGCTTACAGCAGGTTGAGGGCGTGGCGGCGTTGAGTTTTATTGCAGATCACGGTGAAGAGGTCTTTGACAGTAAAGATTTTAAAGGACATGGCCCCGATGGCGTAACACGCCACATGCTTGAAATCCCCTTTGTTTTATGGCGTAACGAGGCGTATCAAACGACCTTTAATGCCACCGATAAGGTCTTGCAACAACAGCTTCATCAGCCGATGATGCTGGATGATTATTTTCACTTTGGGTTATGCTTTATGAATATTGAGAGTGACCTATTAAGACGTGATCGTGCATTGTGCTTTGAGGACTACACACCCAAACCACGCATGGTGTACGGTAAAGATTACGATAAGGAGCTGAAGTGAAATCACCTCATACCGGACTCAGTCGAATATGGCATGCTTTTGGTTACTCTTGGAAAGGGGTAAAAGCCAGTTGGCAACATGAGGCGGCGTTTCGTCAGGAGTTGATCGTCTGCTTAATCTTGCTGCCCGTTGCCTTTTGGTTAGGACAAACAGTATGGGAAGTAACGGCCTTGATTGCGGTACTGTTACTGGTGTTGATTGTAGAGCTGTTAAACTCTGCCATTGAGTCCGTGGTCGATCGAGTGGGAGAGGGATTTCATGAACTCTCGGGTCGTGCCAAAGATCAAGGTTCGGCTGCGGTGTTGCTAACCGTTTTGATTGCCGTTTTGGTCTGGGGTGCTGTCATTTATAATCGTTGGGTAGGAGGGTAAAGTATGATCGTGGTAACGGGTGGTGCTGGGTTTATCGGCAGTAATATTGTAAAAGGGCTAAATGCGCAAGGGCGCACCGATATTATTGTGGTGGATGACCTCTCTGATGGGCGTAAATTTATCAATATCGCCGATTGCGATATTGCGGACTATCTTGATAAAGAGGATTTTCAGCAACGGATGTTTGCCGATCAAGGTTTGCCTCAAATTGATACCATCTACCATGAAGGGGCTTGCTCTTCGACCACCGAGTGGGATGGCAAGTTTATGATGGACAATAATTATGAGTACTCAAAAGACGTTTTAAATTACGCCTTGGAGCATGATATTCCCTTTTTATACGCCTCTTCCGCATCGGTCTATGGGGATGGCCCTACTTTTATTGAAGCGCGACAGTATGAAAAGCCTTTGAATGTATATGGCTACTCTAAGTTTCAGTTTGACCAGTATGTGCGTCGAATCTTGCCACATGCTCAAAGTCAAATTGTCGGTTTTCGCTACTTTAATGTGTATGGTCCAAGAGAGCAGCATAAGGGCGATATGTCCAGTGTGGCGTTTAAGTTGCATAATCAAATTTTAGCGGGTGAAAACGTCAAACTGTTTGGTGCTTACGATGGCTACGGCGAGGGCATGCAAACCCGTGATTTTGTCTATGTCGATGATGTGGTATCGGTCAATTTATGGTTTGCAGAGCATCCCGATAAATCGGGTATTTTTAATTTAGGTCCCGCCAAAGCGCAACCTTTTAAAGATGTCGCACAAGCGGTGATTGATTTTCACGGCAAGGGTGAAATTGAGTACATCCCTTTTCCAGAGCACTTAAAGGGCGCATACCAAAGTTATACCCAAGCGGACAATACTCGTTTAAGAGAGGCGGGGTATGACAAACCGTTTAAAACGGTCGAAGAGGGTGTAACGGCCTACTTAACTTGGCTAATGAAACACGGACAGTAAAGGACGTTGTAGGCATACAGTGCGAATTCTATTGATTAAAATGTCCTCAATGGGCGATGTATTTCATACCTTTCCCGCGTTATCGGATGCGCAGGCGGCGTTGCCTGAGTTAACGGTAGACTGGGTGGTGGAAAAAAGCTTTGCGGATATTCCCGCATGGCACCCTGTGGTGGATAAGGTGTACCCCATTGAGTTACGCAAGTGGCGTAAAAAACCTTGGTCGAAAGCTTCTCGCCAAGCGATTAAAGCCTTTTTTGAAACCGTGAATCAAACACAGTACGATCTCATTTTAGATGCCCAAGGGTTATTAAAGAGTGCTTGGGTCGCCAGAAAAGTGGCAAAAATGACTCAGACACCACGCCCTCCAATTGTCGGTTACGACTGGCACAGTGCACGAGAGCCGTTAGCCACGCTGTTTTATCAAAAAAAATACGGAGTATCCAAGGCGCAACACGCGATTTTAAGATTACGCCAACTCTTTGCACAAGCACTGTCCTACCCATTGGCACAAAATCAAACCATTCAATATGGTTTGGATACTTCGCACTGGACAAAACCCAGTGAGTTACTGGCAAACCTAGGGGATGACAGATATTTGGTCTTTTTGCATGGCACGACTTGGGAGACCAAATATTGGCCAGAAGAGAGTTGGATTGCGCTGCTGGAAAAAGCACAGACTCAAGGTTTAAAAGTGATTCTGCCTTGGGGCAATGAGGAGGAGCGCTTAAGAGCCTTGCGCATTGCACAAACCGCAGAAGCGCGAGCGGCTTCTGCCATGGTTTGGGTGCCCGAACAGCCATTGAGCTTAAATGTGGTGGCAAAACTGTTGAATTTTGCCAAGGGAGTGGTGTCGGTTGACACCGGACTATCGCATGTTGCCGCAGCACTAGAGGTGCCAATGGTGGTGCTGTACCGCGTGACCGATCCCAAATTGGTGGGGGCGGATGGTGCAAATGTGGTTCGGCTCGAGTCGCCTTGTGCGCCCGATTATTTGAAACAGTTTCCAGACAGCGCAACCGAAAAACGTTCGTTGCAAGGGCTGAGTGTCGATGAGGTTTATCGGTCACTGGCTGTGTTAAAAGGGGAGGGCGAATGACTCAGTTAGCGTTGTTTGCGGCCAGTCGAGATCAACTAAAATACTTCTCTCAGTTGCATGAAAATATTGCGATTGAGACCAAAGTTGTTTGGTATAAAGACCTCTCTTTTCCAACCGTGTTGACCTGGTTTCCTATGAAAAAACTGTGGGAGCAAGCCACTATTTTAACCACTCGAAAACGCTACAGCCGAAAAGGTAAAGATGCACCAGAGTGGATTTGGCCCGTTTTTACCAGTGTGACCTTTATACAGGCGATTTGGTTTTATGGTGTATACAGTCGCTGGTTAAAACGAGAGCAGGCACCATTTGTTGGCATGTGGAATGGCAAAAAGTTTCGACAGGCCATTTTGGCGTTGGCACTGCCTGCGTATCAGAAGCAAGGCTTGTACTTTGAAACGGGACCGTTGCCGGGTGTCTCCTCAATTGATCTGAAAGGAATTAATTTTGCCAGTTCAGTCCCTAGAACGGTCGATTTTTATTTAAATCGTTCCATGCGCGGAACTGTCTCAGAAACGGGTTATTCATCGAATGTAAAGCGACCTGAAAACCTGCCTGACTCCTATATTTTTGTGCCCTTTCAAGTGGTGGAGGACAGTAATATTTACCTGTTCTCATCATGGATCAGAGAGATGCGGCAGCTGTTTGACGTGTGTAAACGGGTGGGCGAAAAAGTACAGCAGGCGCAGGGCAAAACACTGCACTTTATTTTTAAAGAGCACCCAGCCTGTGATGAACAGTACGATGATTTAAAGGCGCAACAAACCGAGCAACTTCAGTTTGTGGAGGCGATGGATACTTCAGCACTGGTGGCACATGCCAGTGCAATTATTACCATCAACTCCACGGTTGGGCTAGAAGGGTTGATGGCGCGTAAAAAAGTATTGGTATTGGGCGGGGCACAATTTGGGATTGACGGAATTAGTTATCCGGTAAATTCAGAAGAAGCACTGCTGGAGAAATTGTTAGATTTAGATGCGTTGAGCGTGAATGAGCAGGCGATTGCCAGCTTTATTGACTACCTTAAAAATGAGTATGCCATCCCTGGCAATGCGATGCGTTCGCCTGACGAGGTGCATTGGCACGCAGCCGAACAGAAATTAAAGCAGTTGATGCAACAATGACAGAACAGTGCGCGCTTTATATGCCCTCAACCCCTTTGAATGTGCTGGTAAGCTGTGCTTATGCGGTGCAACAAAAAAAGGTCGCTGAAATTTCTTCCCCCCCCTCTCTTGCGTTGGCAGAGTTGTGGTTGATTGATCAAAAAAGTGTCGCTCAAAATCCCTATTTTTTAGCGTTACTCTCTTGGGAAGCAAGCCCTTTTCAGTGCATTAAAATTTTTTCAGGGAGTCAAACAGGAAAGAAAAAACTGTCTGAGCGCCGTAAAAATTTTACCCAAATACAGAAGGGCTTAGATGCATTTTCGCCTCAACAGGTGATGGTGGGCAGTGATCGCCGAGTGGAGTTTCAGTTTGCCATGGCGCAGTTGCAAAAAAAAGGGTCACCTGCACAAGGGGTCTATTTGGATGATGGCTTATACTCTTACCTAGGGCGACCGAGCGCTTTTTTAAAAGACGGTGTGAATGCGTTGTTAAAAAAGGTCGCCTATGGCCTCTGGTGGCGTGAGCCCTCTACGGTAGGGGCTTCCAGTTGGATTGCGGAAGCGTGGCTCTTTTCGCCTGAACATGCGGTGCCAGCGATTCAAAAAAAGGTGTGCCACCGGTTGGCGCCAGAATGGTTTAGAGCGCCAGAAATTTTACAGTTAAGCCAGTTGGTCGCGGAGTCGCTTGCGTTTGATACGGCGATATTAGCGGAGTTAGATGTGATGGTTTTGGTGCCACATCCTGCGAATGTGCAAAAGATATCGGGGTACGCGGAACGCTTGAAAAGGGTTGTTCAACGTTTTGTACAGCAAGGGAAACAAGTGGGTATTAAATATCACCCACGTTCACCCAGTGACGATTTTTTAAATTTAAAAGCAGAAGGCATTGCAGGGGTTATACCATCCGCCTTAGCCTTTGAATTTTGTTTACCAAAGCTGGCGACCCACTGCCAAGTGGTGGGCGATGTTGGGACGGCGCTGTTTACCTCTAAATGGTTGAGGCCGGATCTGACG
>JALSJT010000173.1 GCA_026989175.1 Thiomicrorhabdus sp.
ATTATTTGGGCGGTGGATACGGGGGCTTATTTTAGCGGTAAGCGCTTTGGAAAAACAAAATTGGCTCAATATGTGAGTCCAGGTAAAACTTGGGAAGGCGTTTGGGGTGGGGTTGCGCTCGCATTTGTCATGAGTATTCTGGGTATCTTTTGGTTGGAAGTCGAATTAAATGTTTCGTTGTGGTGGTTTGCGATGGCCTTAGCGATGGTCGCACTATTTTCGGTATTAGGCGATCTATTTGAAAGTGTCTTAAAGCGTCAGTCTGGCTTAAAAGACAGTGGTACGATTTTTCCGGGACATGGCGGAATGTTAGACCGAGCGGATAGTTTATTAATTGCCGTTCCTATGATGTATCTATTGTGGCATTTTGTGAGAGTCTCTTAAGTGACTTTTTTATGGTCGGTGTTAGGGTTTATTGTGGTGATGGGAGTTGTAGTCACCATTCATGAATGGGGGCATTACCAGGTTGCTCGTTGGTTTAACATTAAGGTTAAGGTCTTTTCGATTGGCTTTGGTAAAAGCATCTATGAAAAGCAGGGCGCGGAGACCTGTTTTAAAATTGGCATGATTCCTTTAGGTGGATATGTACGGTTTTTAGATGAAGCGGAAGGTCCCGTTGCTAAAGAAGAGTTAGCGCGGGCATTTAATCACCAAAGCGTCTATAAGCGTTTTGCAGTAGTTATCGCCGGTCCCCTGGTGAATCTGATATTTGCGGTTCTTGTTTTTTCGATGATGTACCTCGTTGGTGTGTCAGGTTTAAAACCGATCTTTAATGAGGTCACCTTAGACTCGCCGATTGGCGAGTCGCTTCCGACAACGTTTTTTCAGTATCAGGATGTAGCGCCTACTTGGTCTATTACACAAGTGGATGGTGTACCGGTTTATAGTTGGCAAACTGTTCATCAAGCGCTATTAAAAGCCAAGGTGCATCATAAAAATACGGTTGATTTTACCGTGGAACAGATTGAATCGGGAGAGATGCTTGTTTTAAAAACCGTCTCTCTGTCAGCTTTGGATTTAAATAAGCCAGAGCAGAACTGGTTACAATTATTAGGGTTTGCGCCGTTTAATCTCTTTTTACCACCCGTTTTAGGAACGGTATTAGCGGATGGCCCAGCGAGTCAGGCAGGGTTACGTCCTCAGGATGAGGTGGTTGCCATTGATGAGCTTGTTACGCCTGATTGGAAAGCTTTGGTGAAAGCGATTCAGGAGAAACCAAATCAAAGGGTGAAGGTTCACTATCTTCGAGAGGATGCACTCTATACAGCATCGGTTGTATTAGGGCAAAAAACACTCGCATCAGGGGAGACAGTGGGGCAGATGGGCGTTGGTGTTTATGTCGATCCTGAGCGCTTAAAACCTTATACCATTGTCATTCAGTATGGTTTAGTTGAAGCGGTTCAGAAAGGTTATCAGCGTAGTGTCGATCTGTTTAATATGAGCTTAGTGATGTTGCAACGCATGTTTTTTGGGGATGTCAGTTTGCAGCATCTATCCGGTCCGTTAAGTATTGCTCAGTTTTCTGGGCAAGCGATGCAGTCTGGACTGGTCACCTTTTTAGGGTTGTTAGGGTTAATTAGCCTAAGTATCGGACTGCTAAACTTATTGCCGATTCCTATATTAGATGGTGGTCATTTGGTATATTACGTGGTTGAAATGGTGAAGGGGTCGCCCGTGAGTGCTCAGGTGATGGAGATTGGTCAACGGATCGGTATCGTTTTAATTATTGGGTTGACGTTTGTTGCCTTGTTTAATGATGTATTAAGAATTTCTAATGGTTGATATGAAGCAAATAAAATTTAAAAAAATGGCCGTTTCAAGTGCCGTTTCATGCCTGTTATTACTCCCGAGTTTGGCACATGCTTTTATGGTAAAGAATATTGAGGTAGAAGGTGCGAATCGAATTGATTTTGCAACCATTAGTACCTATCTTCCCGTCTCTAAAGGTGAGTTTTTAGATCGAAACTTATCGCAAAAAAGTATCCAGAGCTTATATAAAACAGGTTTTTTTAAAGACGTTTCTTTGTATAAAAAAGACTCAAATACGTTAGTGATTAAGGTGGTCGAACGCCCCTCTATTTCTGAAGTGACGATTGAAGGAAATAAGCTGATAGACAGCGATACCCTAAATGATGCGTTGGACTCGTTAGGGCTTAAAAAGGGCCGGATTTATAACCACCTTGAACTAGAGCGTGTGGTGCTCGATTTAAGTCGTCGTTATCAAAACCAAGGATATTATGCTGCAAAAATTGACATCAGTAGTGAGGTGTTACCACGTAATCGTGTTGCATTAAAAGTGAAGATTGTCGAAGGTGAGCCGGCAAGCATTGGTCGTATTACACTGGTTGGCAATCAGGTTTACTCTGACCAGCGCTTAAAGTCTTTGTTACAGATGTCGGTAGGCGATGCGTACTCAAAGATGCAATTGCAGGGGGATATTGAAACCCTGAAGTCTTACTATATGGATTTAGGGTTTGCTAAGTTCAAGGTCTCCTCGTTTCAAATTAGTTTATCTGCGGATAAAACTCGAGTATTTACCACGATTAATATTGATGAGGGTGAGCAGTATCGTATTTCCGATATTCAGTTTATTGGTGAAACGATTTTGGATAATAAAACCCTGCACGCGTTGATGGGGTTAAGTGTGGATGATGTATTTTCTCGCTCAAAGGTCATTTCTTCCGTAAATAGCATTCGTGATCGCTTGAGTGAAGAGGGGTATGCTTTTGCAGAAGTTAGACCTGAAACGGACTTAAATGATGAGAATAAAACCATTGCCTTACGCTTTCATTTTGAACCGAAGAATAGGGTGTATATTCGACGAATTGTGATTGAAGGGAATACGCGTACGCGTGATTATGTGGTTCGACGTGAGATGCGCCAACTGGAAAGTGCTCCTTATTCACTGAAATTAGTTCGTCAGTCAACCTCTCGCTTGACTCGACTGGGATTTTTTAAGCATGCAAACATTGAAACGAAACGGGTGAGTGCCGATCAAGTCGATTTAGTTATCAAGGTAGAAGAGCAATCAACGGGTGCTTTTAGTGCAGGTATTGGGTTTTCACAGTTAGATGGTGTAAGTTTTAATATCGGAATTTCGGAGCGAAACTTTATTGGTAGTGGCAATAAACTCGATTTTAATATCGCGACCAGTGCTTCACGAAAAACAGCAGATATTGGGTTGACTAACCCTTACTTTACGGAAGATGGCGTGAGTTTAGGGGCGGGGTTCTATTTAAGTGAAATTGATGCCAACCAATTGCAAATTGCCGATTTTAATACCAATAACTTTGGTCTTAGGGCTTCATTAGGCTACCCATTAAGTGAAAATGATCGACTGACTTATGGCCTTAAGCTAGACTCTCAAGAGCTGGTCTGTTCAGAAGAGTTTAATGCATGTAATGAGCATGTGGCAGAATTCGGTAAGAACTCTTCTGCTGCAATATTTAGTATGGCATGGAGTCATAATTCAACCAACTCCTTCTACTTCCCTTCAAAAGGGCACCGAACGCGCCTCTCTATGGAAACGGTTATTCCTGGGACATCCGACCAGCCGTATTATAAATTGTATCTCGATGAGGGTTTGTATTATCCTTTGACCTCTAATTTAACCTTGCAGCTAAAAGGGAACTTTTCTTATGGTGGCGCGTTTGGAAAGATCGATATGCTTCCTTTTTATCGGAATTTTTATGCGGGAGGCATCGGGTCGGTTCGAGGATTTGAACCCAACTCTTTGGGCGAGAACTATATTGAAGCGAATGATGGTACGAGCCGCCCGAAAGGTGGCGCGGTTAAAGTAGCCACCACGGCAGCGATGGTTTTACCGATCCCTTTTATTGAAGACTCGAGTAATATGCGAATGAGCCTGTTTTTTGATGCGGGTAATATCTTTACCGATTTAGATACGGTTGAGATGGGGGAGCTTCGGTCTGCGATGGGTGTGGGCATTTCTTGGATTACGCCGGTTGGGCCGCTGTCCTTTAGTTTTGCGTGGCCAGTTGGTTATGATGCAACGGATGAGCTTCAGTCCTTTCAATTTGTCTTAGGAACAGGCTTTTAATCGTAGCGAACTTGCTGTTTTATAGGCAATAAAAAGCTGACAAAAGGATGAATAATCGTACTCTTTCTGTCCTAATGGCGTTTTTTTAGGGTACAATTCTGAAAAGTTGTTTTTTAATTATAAAAAGTGGAAAAAGTGAATGCAAAAAATTCTTAAGACCTATTTAGCGGTTGCAGTAATGCTATTGGCAACGAATGTTTGGGCAGAAACGCCTGTTAAATTGGGCGTAGTCAATGTTGCACTTTTACTGGAGCAAGCGCCACAGGCGAAAACCGCGGATGCACGATTAAAAAAAGAGTTTGAACCTCAGCAGATTGAATTAAAGGGACTTGCAGGAAAGTTAGAACAAAAGCAGTCTCAATATCAAAAAAACAAAGCGGTCATGAGTGATTCACAACGTGTAACCAAAGAGCGCGAAATTACGATGTTAACGCGTGAAATTCAGCGACGAAGAAATGATGTTCAAGAGTTATTGAATTTACGTCGTAATGAAGAGCTGGCCAGCTTACAAAACATTGTGAACGATGCGATTAAAGCGATTGGTGAGCAACAAGCATTTGATTTGATCTTATATGAGGGGATTGCGTATACCAATAGTCGAATTGATGTTACTAGTGATGTTTTGTCTCATTTAAAGTCTGTGAACAATAAAAAACGTTCAGAATTTAATAAATAAGAGATAGGCTGGATTTGTGCAATTACGTGACATCGTAAACCACCTTCAACAGTTAGGTGTTGAGGTTAAATTGATTGGTTCAGATACGGCAGACATTCAGCAAGTTGCGGGATTGGATCGTGCCAATGCGCAACAAATATCATTTTTAAATGATAAAAAATACCTTTCATCCCTAGAGAAAACCGAAGCGGGTGCCGTGATTCTTGCCCCCATCTATCAAGATGCTTGCAAGGTTCCTATGCTCGTCGTTAACAACCCTTATTATGTCTATGCACTGGTTGCACAGTTGCTAAATCCAATTAAAAACAGTTACCAACGCCATCTAGATGCCAGTATTGATGACTCGGCTTGTCTTGCCGATGAGGTTACCGTAATGGCTCAAGCGGTGATTCAAGCGCATGTCACCATTGGAAAAGGTTCCGTCATTGGTTGTGGCGCCGTTATTGAAGAAAGTGCTACGATTGGACAGAACTGTCGAATTGGAGCCAATGTAGTGATTCGACATGAGTGTGTGATTGGCGACAATGTCATTATTGAAGCAGGCGCCGTTATTGGTGGTGATGGGTTTGGTTGGGCGAACAATAAAGGTAAGTGGGTTAAAATACCTCAGATTGGACGTGTTGTCATTGGAGATAGTGTCTCCATTGGCAATAATGTTTGCATTGATCGCGGAGCCATTGAAGACACGATTATTGAAGACAACTGTATTATCGACAATATGGTACACATTGCTCATAATGTTAAAATTGGACAGGGATCCGCTATTGCCGGACAAACGGGCTTTGCAGGCAGTACCACCTTAGGAAAAGGGTGTACGGTTGCGGGGCAAGTTGGTTTTGCGGGACACATTACCATTGCTGATAATAGCCATTTTTTAGCGAAAGCAGGCGTGACGCATTCAATAAAAAATGCAGGTGCTTATTCAGGATTTCCCGCAATTCCTGTTTTAGAGTGGCAAAAAAATAATATTAGAGCACGTCAGCTTGATAAGATGGCGAAGCAAATTAAAGCCTTGCAGAAGCAAGTCGAAACGTTCGTTTTTAAAGATAAAGACGAATAAATAACATTGGAAAAAGATACATGATGGAAGTAACAGAAATTTTTGATTATTTACCGCACCGCTACCCGTTTTTATTGGTAGACAGAGTGACGGAGTTTGAATCAGGCGTCATGTTAAAAGGGTATAAAAATATCACCTTTAATGAGCCCCAGTTTACAGGGCACTTTCCGAATCACCCAATTATGCCGGGCGTGATGATTTTAGAGGGGATGGCACAGTGTACGGGTATTTTAGCGTTTCGTAGTCAAGGGGTAAAACCCGATGGCAGCACGATGTATTATTTAGCAGCCGTTGATAACTGTCGTTTTCGAAAGCCAGCTGTTCCCGGAGACCGATTGGACTTTGAAGTGATCACGTTAGGGAATAAAAGAGGGATTTGGAAGTTTACCTGTACCACAAAGGTAGATGGTAAATTAATCGCATCTGCTGATCTTCTTTGTGCAGAGAGAAAGGTATAACGTTTTGATTCACTCAACGGCCGTCATAGACCCGAGTGCGAATATTGCTCCTAATGTAAAAATAGGGGCTTTTTGCGTTATTGGCGCCGATGTGACCATCGGTTCAGGCTCTATATTGGAGGCGCATGTCGTCATTCAAGGACCAACAGAGATTGGCCTAAATAACCATTTTTTCCCCTTTGGTTCAATTGGCGCTGCGCCACAAGATAAAAAATACAACAATGAACCAACATTATTAATTATTGGTGATAACAATACGTTTCGGGAAAATGTAACCATTAACCGTGGAACGGCGCAAGATTTAGGCAAAACCATTGTCGGTAGCGATAACTGGATCATGGCTGGTGTTCACATTGCACACGATTGTGTGATTGGCAATCACTGTATTTTAGCGAATGCGACCGCCTTAGCAGGTCATGTAACGGTTAATGATTGGGCAATTCTAGGTGGCTACACATTAGTACATCAGTTTTGTCACATTGGTGAACACAGTTTTTGTGGCATGGGCAGTGTGATTAATCAAGATGTTCCTAATTTTGTGATTGTCTCAGGTAACTTAGCGGGTCCCAGAGGCATTAATTTTGAAGGGTTAAAGCGTCGTAACTTTACTCGTGATCAGCTCAGCTTGATTAAAAAAGCATATCGAACACTGTACCGAACAGGGCATCGTTTTGAAGAGGCGATTAAAGAGTTGGAAAGTCTCAATGATGGCTTTAATACATTAGGGTCCTTAATCGAGTTTTTGAAAAAATCGGAACGTGGTATTGTCAGATAAAGTGCTCTTTTCACCCCAAAAACCCCTTGTCATTGGAATGATTGCCGGTGAAGCGTCGGGAGACACCTTGGGTGCTGCACTGATACAAAGCCTTCAAGTGCGTTACCCGAATGCGACCTTTGTTGGGATAGGGGGGCCTAAAATGATTGCGCTAGGCTTTCAAAGCTGGCACCCAATGGAAAAGCTCTCGGTCATGGGTTTTTTTGAAGTGCTAAAGCATCTATTTGCACTGCTTAAAATTCGTAAATCGGTCATCGCTCGATTTTTAGAGATCAAACCGGATGTTTTTATTGGGGTGGATGCCCCAGACTTTAACTTTAAAGTTGAAGCCGAATTAAAAAAAAATAACATTACCTCCGTGCACTATGTCGGTCCCTCTGTTTGGGCATGGCGTGAAAAACGCTTGGAAAAAATACGTGACTCCGTAGATGGCGTCTTAGTGTTATTTCCATTTGAACCGCCTTACTATCATCGTTATGATATTCCCGTTAAATTTGTTGGTCATCCCTTAGCCAATCAGTTTCCTGAAATCCCTAATACCCTCTCAGCACGCACACTTTTTAATATTGACCCTCTTGCAGCCGTAACAGCGATTTTGCCTGGTTCTCGTATGAGTGAAATTCAACGAATGGCTGATATTTATGTTCAAAGTGCTAAATTACTTGCCGATATTTACCCTAAGATGCAATTTTTGATCCCTTGTGTGCACGAAAAGGCAAAAAAACGAATTCAAGAAGCGGTTGAACGTTTTGGTAAGGGGCTTAATATTCGCCTGGTAGACGGGCAGTCTCGTCAAGTGCTTGAGGCGTGTGATCAGGCGCTGGTCACCTCGGGAACCGCAACGCTTGAGTGTGCGCTTATGAAAAAACCATTGGTATTGGCGATTAAAGTTCACCCCATCTCTTATTGGATGATGAAACGGTTGGCGACCACGCAGTGGATTGGTTTGCCGAATATTTTAGCGAATCAATCGTTGGTTGCGGAGTTAATTCAAGATCAGGCAACGCCACATAAAATAGCGATACAGATGGGGCGGCTCATTATGGACACTCAGTTAAGAGAAAAACAGATTAAGGCATTTGAAAAGCAGTATGCTTCGTTACAACAAAATGCCTCAGAATTAGCGGCGGATGCGATTGAGGAGTGGGCAGGACTAAAGGATAGCTCCCGTGCAAAATGATCTGTTTTTAGGCAGTAAACCCGCTGAATTTTTCTCCTTAACAGGTGAGACGGTTGGCGTTGATGAAGTTGGAAGAGGGCCTTTAATTGGAGATGTGGTTGCGGCCGCTGTTATTTTACCTATTGGGTGTACGCTCCCTTTAAGAGACTCCAAAAAGCTCTCTGAAGCGAAGCGGGTTGCACTCGCCGAGCAAATTAAAGAACAGGCCGTTGCGTACGCGATTTCCGTGGCAACGCCAGCAGAGATTGATATGTTGAATATTTTGCAGGCGACCATGCTTGCCATGCAGCGAGCCATTTCTGAACTGATCGAAAAGCAATATAAAATCGCTTTGGTGTATGTGGATGGAAATCGTTGCCCTCAAGTTCCCGTACCATGTCAACCGGTGGTTAAAGGGGACGATAAAGTGATGGAGATCAGTGCGGCTTCTATTTTGGCAAAAGTCTATCGTGACCAGCAGATGTTTGAACTGCATCAACACTATCCAGAGTATGGATTTGCTCAACATAAAGGGTACCCAACCGCAAAGCATCTGCTTGCGATTCAGCAGAATGGCTTAATAGAGGGCTATCGAAAGTCTTTTAAACCCGTTGCAAAAATGCTGGATTAATTTTTCTCCCCCCCTCTCTCTTTTAATTTTTTAAATAGAGATTGGGGTTTTGGGTTAGAATGAAAAAATGTTTTTTTATATGGAAGGCCATGTTTTTGTAAAGGCTTCTTAAATCTATTTTATAGCGTTTAATCGTCAGGGTGGGCGACAGGTATGAGTACTACTTTAGAGCAAGTTGAAAAAACCGCACAGTTAAGTAAGAACAATCAAATGAGCTTGATGATCTTTCAAGTTCAATTCCCAAAGCCAGATTATGAACCTCCCTATTATGGCATGAATGTTTTTAAGGTACGTGAAGTCCTAGAAGGGCGTTCCTACGACGTGGCACCAATGCCTGACCATAATCCTTTAGTTGAAGGGATGATTGAACTGCGTGGTGTGTATCTGCCTGTGATTGATCTGCCTAAGTGGATGTCATTTGATATGACTGAGGAGGAGCGGGAAAAATCAATTATTATTGTGGCGGATTTTAGCAATAATTTTATTGGCTTGCGGGTGTCGCATATTCACGGGGTAGAAGAGAAAAATTGGTCGGATATTCATCCCGCTGGAAACTATAATGTGGATGTTAATTCCAATCAAATTGTGAATCATACCTATTTAGAAAATAGTGAAACGCTCTGTTTTATTTTGGATATTGAAAAATTACTCATTGAAGCGATGCCAGCCGTGGCTGAAAAGATTTTTGCCTCGGCTAAAACCGTTGAAAATACGGATGTTCACTTTAATGATGAAATGTATCAGAAGACGATTCTATTTGCAGAGGATAGCAAGTCAATTCAAAAGTATATGACGATGGTTTTCTCACAATTGAAGTTAAAGTGTAAAGGGTTCGATGATGGTCGGCAGTTATTGGATTATATTGATGGCTTGGAGTCATTAGAGGATATTTCAATGGTGTTTACCGATCTTGAAATGCCTGTTGCATCAGGGCATACCGTTATAAAAACACTTAAAGCAAATTCTAGAACAAGTGGCTTGCCTATTATTGTTCATACTTCTATGACCAGTGAAAATAATAGCCGAGAAGTGCTTGGAATGGGGGCTGATTATTTTATTGGTAAGGTTGATACAGATTTAATTATTGAAACCATCCAAAAGGTAGAGGGTAGCTATATTGAACCGTCCATTGAGTCGGTCGGTTGATTTGATGTTTTATAAGAGACCTTTGCACGAGAGGGGCGCGCGAGAAAAAAGAGATGAAATTTGACTGATTAAGGCGGAAATCGCAGGGAATACCTAGGTATTCGCAAGATTTTCAACAAAAATCAGGCATATTTCAGCCTTTTTTATCTGTGCATCCTTTCGTGCAAAGGTCTCTATAAAAAAATAAGCATAAAAAAAGGCGCCTGATCAGGGCGCCTTTTTGGTTATTGCAACCAGTCTAAATTAACGCTGACGCGCTTTAAACTTAGGGTTGGTTTTACAAATAACATAGACTTTACCGCGACGTTTAACAATTTGGCAGTCTTTGTGGCGTGTTTTAGCTGATTTTAATGAAGATAAAATTTTCATGGGATATATCCGTTTTTTATAGGGTCAAATATTTAAAAACTAATTCGACTTAAGTTCAAATTTGAAGTCGCGCATTATAGACTTTTAAATCGGTATTGTCTAGTTTGTTTTCCACATTAATGACTGTTTTGTAGCGCCTTGGCGTATAACCTAAATCGACACTTAGAAACAGGGATGCTCCACAAGCTCTTGTTTTCATTCTAAAACGTAAAATAGCCACTGAACCTATGGGGGCGACTTACTATTTTTCATTTCACTATGAAAACAAACCCTTACATATCATCT
>JALSJT010000174.1 GCA_026989175.1 Thiomicrorhabdus sp.
ATCGAAGCCACTTCTTTACGAAGCTCTTCTCTTGCACGACTTACTTCTTGCTCTATTTCTGCCTGGGCTGAAGCTTTTATACGGCCGGCTTCTTCGGTGGCTTTTACTTTCGCATCTTCTACGATTTCAGAACCACGCTTTTCAGCTTGACCTAGTATATTTTGAGCTTGATGTTTCGCATCTTTAAGGATCTCTTTGGCCTTTTTTTCAGCTAACTCAAGTTCATGCTTACCTTTCTCCGCTGCAGAAAGTCCGTCAGTAATTCTTTTTTGACGGTCTTCCATTAACTTTGAAAGCGGACCCCACAGCACTCTATTCACAAACCAGATTAAGAGCATAAATGCGATCATCTGGATGAGAAGCGTTGCGTTAATGTTCACAGTGGTTACCTCGCCATTCGTTATTAGTTAATATTATACAATTGCGTTTAAGGTTATCCACCTATAGCTGATTGCATAGCAGCAACGAATGGGTTAGCCAGTAGGAACCACATTGAGAATGCTAGAACGATGAATGGGAAAGATTCCATTACACCTGCAAAAATGAACATATTAGTCATCAATACCGGACGCATTTCAGGTTGACGAGCAATCCCTTCAATTGTTCTAGCAGCGATAAGACCCATTCCAATTGCTGACCCCATGCCAGCAGCAGCCAAAATTACACCTACAGCAATAACAGTTGAGGCATATATATCAGCGATCATAGTAGCAGTTACTTCCATCGATTTTCTCCAAAGTTTAAAGTTAAAAAAATTAAAGTTAAAAAAGCTTTTTGCCTAAGTTTTGAAACATCAGCAGGTGCGCTTAAACCCTTTTGGTAATCAAGACAACTAATTGCCTTGATCGCCTATCCCAGCATTATTAACCTAGAGACTAATGAACACTCTCATGCTCTACATCCTCATGTGCCATACCTAAGTAAACAATGGTCAGTACCATAAAGATAAAGGCTTGCAATGTGATAACCAACAAGTGGAAAATCAACCAAGCTAAATCCAATAAGATTTGTACTGGCGCCCAGAATAGAGCAGCGGCACCCACCGCCAATGTTCCACCAATCAATGCGATCAATAGGAATACGAGTTCACCTGCGAACAAATTACCAAATAAACGCAAGGCAAGGGATAAGGGCTTAGCCACCTCTTCAATCAGGGTCATTATAATATTGATCGGAATCAAAAACTTACCAAATGGATGAAATAGAAATACTTTAGTATAGCCCCACAACCCTTTAATTTTAATATTGTAAAAAATTACCAAGAAAAATACGGTTAAAGACATCGCTAAAGTCGTATTCAAATCGGTCGTAGGAACAACTTTTAAATACGCATGAGAATCACCAGTAACCAATTGAAATAGATAAGGAAGTAAATCAATTGGAATCAAATCCATGAAATTCATCAACCATATCCATAAAAAAACCGTTAACGCGAGTGGTGCAATTAATGGGTTATGCCCTGGAAACGCATCTCGAACGTTGACCGCAACAAAGTCCAATATAGATTCAACAAAATTTTGAAAACCTCCTGGCGTCCCTGCCTCCATCTTCCTCACTAGTCGCATTGATACAAAAACAATCAATGCACCGAGCATTATACTCACCGCTATGGTATCCAAGTTAAAGGTCCAAAAACCCTCTCCCACGGAATTATTAGTCAAGTGATGTTGCATATACTCGACTGTTGTCATCTGTTCAGCACTCAAAAGTCTACTCCTTAGTCCGTCAAACGTCGCTTTCCTCTCAAATTGAGCAGCTGCCCTAATTGCATTAACACGAAGGTTAATACAACGGGAAAAGCTTGACTCTCTTCAAGAAAAGACAACCCTATGATAAATAACACAGCCAATAGAATAAATCTAATCGCTGCACTCACATATAAAATTAGTATCCCTGCCTTTGGATCATTTTCTGCACGTTGGTTGGCTTTTTTAAAGGAAAAAGCCAACATCAATACATTCATCATTCCAATAAAAAAACCGTATGCTGCGCCTATTGCTTGATCCTGAGAGGCATAAAACCCGACCACAACCAGCCCAATAATGGCTTGTACTTTAAACGGCTTACTCAGCATTTTGTTCTTCTTTTTTCTTTGCTGTAACAGTCGCCACATTTACTCTATTTGACAAAAGATGCACTTTTCGCGCTCCCGCGACAAAGCCTAGCACCCCACAAATCAAAAAGAAAAGGGGCATGGTGCCAAAAAGGTAGTCCAACAGATAACCAACCAGAAAACCTGCGATCACTGAGGCCGTATACATACTTCCAGCACCAACCAGCAGATAATTCGCCCCAACTGGCCTGGGTGCAATAACATGCTTAGACCCACTCTTTTGTTGATTCGACTCAGTCATCTGCTGGAAAACCCTACTAATTAATGTTTTTTAAAATAACACTTAAGATCATTCTAAAGGGGCGCACATAATAATATTTTATGGCTACAAAAGCTAGGGAATATATCTCATTTTTTTATTTTATTTCGCCTGCAAAGCAACCAAAAACAAGATAGTGTATCACCTTAAAAAGAAAACACACCATCTGTTATATTAGAGAGCACTTAAATCAACTAAAACATCGCCATCAAACGCTCTAACTCAGCAAGATCTTTATAATTAATTTCAATTTTACCTTGCCCACTGCTTTTATGATTAATTTTAACCGCTACTTGTGTTTTTTTAGCCAAGCGAGCTTCGTGCGCCTTCACTTTTTCGAGATTAGGAATTGCTTTTTCTTTTACCGCTTTCACCACTTCATTAGGGATTAACAGCTTTTGAACCGCTTCTTCTACCTCTCGAACAGACCAAGATTTTTCAATCGCTTTGGCAATAATATTTTTCTGTTCAGACTCTGGCAGACTAATAATTGCTCGAGCATGCCCCATGCTAATCTTTCCTGTATGAAGCTCCTTCTGAATACTCTTAGGGAGCTTAAGTAGCCTCAATAAATTGGAGACTGAAGCACGAGAACGACCAACAGCATCCGCAACCGCCTGTTGCGTTAGCTCAAACTCTTTTAATAAACGCTTTAAGCCAATTGCGGTTTCAATCGGATTAAGATCTTCTCGCTGTATGTTCTCAATCAACGCCATCGCCAAAGTCGCTTGGCTGTCCGCTTGTCGAATAATCACAGGAACCTTATCAAGCCCAGCTAGTTTTGAAGCCCGCCAACGTCGCTCACCGGCAATAATTTCATAGTTGCCCGTATCCAATGGACGAACCACAATTGGCTGAACCATTCCTTGCGCTTTAATGGAGTCTGAAAGCTCTTGTAAACTTACCTCATCAAACTGCTGCCGAGGCTGGTATTGTCCGGGCTGTAATTGCTCAACCCCTACCTTCTCAATGCGTAAATCAGAACGACTGTTGTCTGATTTTTGCTTTGCTCCAATCATGGCATGAATACCCAGCTTGCCCATTCCTGATCGTTTCTTAGCCACTTAGCTTCCTACCTTTTTACTATCTTTGCAAAGAATAAAGAGATGATGAGACCTTTACCTGAAAAGCTCTCATTATATCTTAGATTTTCGAATCCACTCTTTGGCGAGTGCCAAATATGCAATAGCACCATTTGAAGAGGGGTCATAATCGATAATCGATTCACCATGACTCGGCGCTTCCGCAAGCCTGACATTCCGTGGGATAATGGTTTGTAACACTTTTATTCCAAAATGTTTCACCAGCTCATTGGAAACATCATTCGCTAAATTATTACGGCGGTCATGCATGGTTCTCAACAAACCATCAATATGTAAACTCGGATTCAGTTGATCTTGAACGGTATCCACAGTCCCCATTAACGCAGACAACCCCTCTAATGCAAAATACTCACACTGCACAGGAACAATAATCCCATCTGCCGCAGTTAACGCATTTAACGTCAACATATTCAGAGTAGGCGGACAATCAATCACTACCGCATCATATTGCAAGCGCACCTTTTTAAGGGCTTTTCTAAGCCGTTTTGGTCCCATATCCTCTTCTAAGAGGCTGACCTCTGCGGCGGTAAGATTGCCATTCGCAGGCAACAAATCTAAACTGGCGCTCTCGACATTAATAATGGCTGCTTTGGCTTTTACTTCCCCGACTAAGACCTCAAAAATAGACGCGCTCAACTGATCTTTATCCACACCAACCGAAACGGTCGCATTCCCTTGAGGATCCAAATCAATCAGTAATATTTTTTTACCCAGTCGCCCCAAAGCTGCCGCTAAATTTACGCTCGTCGTAGTTTTACCTACGCCACCTTTCTGGTTTGCTACTGCAATCACTCTTCCCACGTAAAATCCTTAGCCTTTAGGTGCTTCTTTAACGACCTTTAATAACATACGCTCTGCTTCCAGCTCTGGAACAGACAGCTCAATTACCTTTTGAACACTCACCTCACCCGGCAGTGCCGTTAAATCTTCAAACTCTTTTTGCCCTTTCATTGCCCACCAAGCACCCCCGTCTTTTAGCAGATGATTGGTCCAATGCAACATATCATTCATGGAAGCAAACGCTCGAGAGATAATTCCATCATATAATTCAACTGGCTGATAATTTTCAACACGCTGATGAACCACTTGCACATTATTCAAACGCAACTCTGTTTTCACTTGAATCAAAAATCGTGTTTTTTTACTGTTACTGTCCAACAGATCCACTTGTTTTTCTGGAAACATAATCGCAAGCGGAATACCAGGTAATCCGCCGCCCGTTCCCACATCAATCCATCTTTGACCCGTAATGTGCGGTACCGTTGCTAAGCTGTCGAGCAGATGCTTAACTAACATCTCTTTCGGGTCTCGAATGGCTGTCAGATTGTAAACCTTGTTCCACTTTTCTAGCAAGGCTAAATACTGAATTAATCGCGAAACTTGCTCTGAAGTGGCCTTAACATCCAGCTCTTGAAGCCCTTTTTCTAGGCTAGAGGTTAATGTAAGCGGTGTCATTCTACAACCTTACGGGCGACTTTAGGTCCTTTGCCACCATTCGAACGTGACTTTTTAATCGCAATTAACAAAATAGAGATCGCCGCAGGTGTAATCCCCTGTATACGACTGGCCATTCCTAAATTCGCAGGCTTATGCTCTCTAATTTTTTGTTTTACTTCATTTGATAGCCCAGAAATCAACTCTAAATCCAAGTCCGCGGGAATCTCAACCGACTCGGAACGCTTTATTTTTGCAATTTGTTGCATTTGACGGTCAATATAACCGGAATACTTTGCTTCAATTTCAATTTGATCAACCACTGCGGCCTCTGTCACACCCTCGCCAAAAACCGTTAGCTCAGACAGTGCCGAGTACATGACCTTAGGTCGCTTTAACAAGTCAAACAGGGTTTGCTCTTTACTTAACGGAAGCTCCATTAACGCTTCCGCTCTCTTTGCTTCAGGGTGTGAAGGAAAAATCCATGTCTCCTTAAGGCGTGCTACCTCTTTTTCCAACGTCTCTAATTTTGATTGAAATGCCTCCCAGCGCACATCATCTATCAGCCCCATCTCTCGTGCAATGGGGGTAAGTCGTTGATCGGCGTTATCCTCTCGGAGCATCAAACGATACTCAGCGCGAGACGTAAACATCCGATAAGGTTCGTTGGTTCCCATGGTAATCAAATCATCCACCAATACACCTAAATACGCCTCATCCCTCCTTGGGTACCAAGCTTCTTTATCTTGCGCGCGCCGTGCGGCATTAATACCCGCTAACAACCCTTGTGCAGCCGCCTCTTCATACCCGGTTGTTCCATTAATCTGACCTGCAAAATAGAGCCCTTGAATCGCTTCAGTCTCTAAGGTGGGTTTCAAGCCTCGAGGGTCAAAATAATCATATTCGATGGCATAACCTGGGCGCATAATATTTGCACACTCCAGTCCTTTCATCGACCGAACTAAGTTGAGCTGTGTTTCATAAGGAAGACTGGTCGAGATGCCATTCGGATATAGTTCCGTTGTGGTAAGCCCTTCAGGCTCAATAAAGACTTGATGCTTATCTTTATCTGCAAAACGCATCACCTTATCTTCGATAGAGGGGCAATAACGCGGCCCAGTACTGTCGATCTCCCCCTGATCCGAGTACATCGGAGACTGATCCAAAGAGGCCATAATAATATCATGCGTCTGGGTATTGGTATACGTAATATAACAGGGGACTTGTTGCGGGTGCATCGATGCCTTGCCGATATATGAAAAGACAGGAGCGGGGTCATCACCGGGTTGAATCTGCATCGCCTCAAAGTTTACAGTACGCGCATCAATTCGAGGGGGGGTTCCCGTCTTTAAGCGTCCAACGGGCAAAGAGAGTTCGCGTAAGCGCGCGGCTAAGTGGTTAGCGGGTTCGTCTGCGGCACGGCCGCCTTCATAGTTTTGCAGTCCAATATGAATTCGACCGGCTAAAAAAGTGCCTACCGTTAATACGACCTGACTCGCATAAAACTTAAGCCCCATCTTAGTCTCAACACCTTGAATACGATCTCCTTCTAACAGAACGTCTTCAACGGGCTGCTGAAACAGGGTTAAATTTTCTTGGTTTTGGAGACGGGAGAGAATCGCTTGGCGATAGAGAACACGATCGGCCTGAGCGCGAGTCGCTCTGACCGCAGGCCCTTTTGAAGCGTTTAGCGTTCTAAACTGAATGCCGGCTTCGTCAATTGCCAACGCCATCACCCCACCCAACGCATCAATCTCTTTAACAAGATGCCCCTTACCAATGCCACCAATGGCAGGATTACACGACATTTGACCAAGTGTATCGATATTATGCGTTAATAAAAGGGTATTCAACCCCATTCGTGCCGAGGCAAGCGCCGCTTCTGTCCCCGCATGTCCACCGCCCACTACAATCACGTCATATGTCGAATTTAGCATACCGATTAAAACCAAACCTAAAAAAAGCCGTATTTTAACATAAGCACTTTTGGCTTGCCGAAGTTAGACGATGCTCCATCATTTTTTAAGGCAAAAGAAAAAAATGTAAAAGAAGAAAAACAAGAAGGGGGGGAAGAATTTTTGAAATAAAAAAACTCCACTGTTAAATCATTCAAAAGGTTGTTGCTAAAAGGGGGAGGATTTAAAAACAACCGAATCAATAAAATAACAGTAGAGCAATGCCTACTACAGCGATAAACGAGCTATTTTGATAAATTAATCAAAAAGAACTCCTTTTCTGAAAGAACGCCATCCTGATTCAGGTCAAGCAAGCTCCACTGTGCAGAAACTTCTTGAGAGGCGGATGCCTCATCCTTACTAATGACGCCATCTTTATTTACATCAAGCGCTTTCCAGAGCTCTCCAGCATCTGATGTTGCAATAGCGGCACTTGAGCCCCCGATTGCAATGGCAAGCACTAAAATCGATCTTAGGTTTTTCATATCATTCCTTTTAAAGTTAAACGTTGGTTAAAAAAATCACGCTTTTATTTATGTCTGACATTCAAAATAACACCAGAAAAAACGCTTATTCAACCACCTTACAGCAATGGCCGTACCACCTTTAAAATTACAATCTTAACTATCTGATTTATAAAGAAAAAACAGAAATACTTAACTAAGATATCACCCCTATTATTTCCTTGAAACAAATAACCTCATTTTTGTGTTGCTTAAACACGACATAATCATTTTTTTTACCTCATTTTTAAAAATTCTATTCGCCACATAAAGAGATGAACTATGCTTGAATCCCTTTCTGCAGGCGGGTTGAAATGTAAAACACGTAAGCTGTCTGCAATGAGAGACAAAAAAACGATATTTTTCTATAAAAACAGACAAAACCCTGTAACCTATTGTTTTTTATAGAAAACAGCCTTTGTCTAAAAAAAGCGACAAACGCATCCCCATAATGCTCTAACCTACAAAAAATAATTTAGGTGTGGCACAAGCCCCTCCTTTTCTTATAATAGAAAGAATCCGTTCACCTTGGAACCTACGCTCAAAATGGCTAATCGATATAAGCCCGTTCTATTTTTTACCGCTCTATCACTACTTTCTACACTAACGGGGTGTGGAGGCGGTGGTGGAAGCAACATTGTGCCGGAAGCAGAAACCGTCACCACCACTCCCCTTATTCCAGCCACGCCTGTTTTTGATATCCCGCCCTTTATTCCAACCCCTCCTTACGAACCACACCAACTCGCCGTCAATGCACCAACGGCTTGGGAGCAAGGATTTTCAGGGCAAGGAACAACAATCGCCACCATTGATTCTGGCATCAATCTTAGTCATACCGACTTTACCGAACGCTCGGGCGTACGATTAATTGATGAAATCAATGCCACAGGCTTTAAACTTAATGAGATTGATAATACGGTCTACCAAATAGACGACTATAACGATACCGAAGGACATGGCACCTATGTTAGCTCCATTGCCAGTGGGCAATCGTATGGTATCGCCCCCTCTTCTGCCGTATTACCTATTAAAGTTTTTTTTGACCAAAATGCAGTTGACTCAAAGGTCATTGATGCCGCACTGCCTTATGCGGCCATCCGATCCGATATTATTAATACCTCTATCTCGGGCATGATTAACCCAATTAATATTGGCGTAAACAACTCTTACGACATCTACCAATCGGCTTTAGAAGCCAACAATACCGTATTAATTACTGCGGCTGGCAACGATGCACAACCAATAGGGGTGCAACATTTTGATTTTAACAGCATCAATCAAAACCTCTCCATTGACCCAACGCTCACCAATAAAGTCTTGAACGTCATCTCTGTCGATAATAACGGCGTGCGCTCTACTTTCTCAAACTACCCAGGAAGCTGTGTCGATGTCAGTCCAACCGCAGACACGCCCTGTAATGAAGCAGTGATGACACAAATTCAAAACAATTTTATCTCTGCGCCAGGTGAAAAAATAACCGCGGCCAGTCAGGTTAACGAAACCAGCACGGTGCTTGTCAGTGGCACATCGATGGCCACTCCTATTGTGTCAGGCTCACTATCCCTTTTACTGTCCGCATGGGATCAATTGACTCCAATGGATGCCGTCTCAATCTTAAAAGAGACCGCTGATAATACCTTTGCATGGTACTCACCAGAAGAGTATGGCGTCGGAATAGTTGACGTCGCCGCCGCTCTGCAACCGATTGGGCTGTTAACTGCCGCGACCACCGGAGCAGGTGCCACCGTCACCCTAAGCCAGTCTACAGCAAGCCTTCCGGCAAGCTTCTCATCACTTAAAACGCTCACCACATTACAACAGGCCGCTTATTTTGATGACTATCGTCGTGACTTTTCTGTCGACTTAACCGCCAATATTCGTACCGAAACCCCACCGATCAACTGGGAATCACATTGGCACAACAGTAATCTAAATGCTCGCTATACACAGACATTACCGTTGGGAAATACTGGAAAACATCAACTCGCCATCACCTATGATCCAACTGCACCACGCCTATTTAAACAGCTCTCGCTCTCCAGTGATCAATACACCTTAAACTATGGTACACAATATTCTGTCGCCTCCTCCTTAAACACACTCGCAACAAATCCCCTGCCCTTTATAAGCAATACCCTCAACTCAAAACAGGGGGACATCATCGCAATGACCTTTAAATTGAGTCCTTCATGGTCTCTGTTAAGCGATATCAAGTGGTCGGACAGCTATGCACCCAATACCGCCTCAAATCAAATGGATCGCTCCTCTCAATTAGGCGTCAGCTACCAAGTCTCACAACCATTTCGTATCGGGTTTGGGATTGAACTGCTACAAGAGCACAATGCACTCGCAGACTTAAAAGGCGAGGGAACCCTCTCATTTGGTCAAGAGAACCAAACCCAATTAAGCGTGTTATCCACCAACTACCAACTCAACAACACACAACTCTATGGCATTCTGAAATCAGGACAACTCATTCGCACTAAAAATGCAACGGCCAGCTATATTGCACTTCAAAACGCTACCCTTGGGCAGAGTATCTTAGGCGTTCGTCACCAGCTCACCCCAGACAAAAACATAGGCATCCAAGCCTATCGAGATTTAGGCATCACCTCCGCCAATATGGTGCTTACCGTGCCCGTAGGCATGGACAGTAACGGCAATATTCAAACCAACACTGAAACCTTTAAATATCGAGGCGACTTACTGCCCAATACCTTAGAGATGTACTATCATGTCACGCCAAAAACAGGATTAAACTACACCCTAAACCTCATTACCGGTGCATACGACTCAGGCATGGGCATTCATCTCACACAACGCTTTTAAATATGACTCAAAATTTCTCCCCCCCCCTACCAACGGTACTCACCATTGCAGGCTCCGACTGCTCTGCTGGTGCTGGATTGCAAGCCGATTTAAAAACGGTTCATGCCTGTGGTGGCTATGCCTTAACCGTTGCCACGGCGATTACCGCACAAAATAGCCAAGGCGTCTCTGCGGTTTACCCCTTGCCCACTCAGATCGTGCAATCCCAACTGCAAGCGATTGTGGACGACTACGATATTCAGGCGATTAAAATAGGGATGCTAGGAAATACTGAGATTTTAAAAACCGTTATCGCTTTTTTACAGCAGATAAACCACCCCAATGTTGTACTCGATCCTGTGCTGATTAGCAGCAGTGGAAAACCGTTATTAGA
>JALSJT010000175.1 GCA_026989175.1 Thiomicrorhabdus sp.
ACCGCCACACCCTGTTCCTGCTTCGGTGGTCGCTTTAATGTCGGCCATGGTGCAACAACCGCTTTCAACGGCATTGATAATGTCGCCTTTGGAGACGTCGTAACACGAACACAATTGAGCGGAATCGGGCAGTGCATCGGGGCCAAACAGGTCTCCACCCGATCCATCACGGTTCGGTAAAATTAAGGCGTCTGGATGCTCAGGTAAATCCATGTCGTTCAGCATGATTTGCAGTAAGTTACTAAAGTCTTCAGCATCGCCGACCAACACCGCACCTAAGAGTTTTTTACCATCAGGCGTAACCACAATCTTTTTATAAATCTCTTCAGGACCGTTTTCATACACATACGACAGTGCATCTTCATCATTACCATGCGGATCACCAATCGAACCAACATCCACGCCCATTAACTTAAGCTTGGTGCTCATGTCTGCGCCGGTAAATTCAGCCGGTTTATTATTCAGCTGGTCAACAACGGTTTGTGCCATCGCATAACCCGGCGCCACTAATCCGTAAGTAATGCCGTCGTGTAACGCACACTCACCAATCGCAAACACATCTTGGTCAGAGGTTTTACACTGGTCATCAATTAAGATTCCACCGCGTGGTCCTAAGGTTAAGCCGACTTTTTCAGCCAGATCATCTCTTGGACGAATCCCTGCTGAGAACAGAACGATATCGGTTTCAAGTACTTCACCGTCGGCAAAGACCATTTTGTTTTGACAGGTCTCTCCGTCAGAAATAAGCGTTGTCGCTTTTGAGCAGTGTACGCGTACCCCTAAATTTTCAATTTTACGTTTTAATAATGCCGCTCCGCCATCATCTAACTGCACTGGCATTAAGCGAGGCGCAAACTCAACTACATGGGTTTCTAGCCCTAAATCTCTTAGTGCTTTAGCCGCTTCTAACCCTAGCAATCCACCGCCGACCACCACGCCGACTTTACCCTTATCAGCTTCAGCTTGAATCATCTCTAAATCTTCAATGGTGCGGTACACCAAACAACCTGCGCGGTCGTTGCCTTTAATCGGTGGTACAAACGGGTACGATCCTGTTGCCATGACCAGCTTGTCATACGCGATGGTAACGCCCGCTTCGGAAGTCACGGTTTTTGCTTTTAAATCAATATCTACCGCTTTATCGTTCATGTAGATTTTAACGCCGTTCTCTTCATAGAAACCGGGTTTCACCAACGATAAATCTTCAGCGGTTTTACCTGAAAAATAGGAGGATAAATATACACGATCGTAAGCAACACGAGGTTCCTCACAGAACGTATGAACCTCAAAATCGGCATACCCTTCACTGGCGACCAACTTCTCAATAAAGTTATGGCCAACCATTCCGTTTCCAATAACAACTATTTTTTGCTTACTCATGCAACTGTTTCCTTTTACTCTAAAATTTTAAGTAACGACTCAGATAGCCCCTTGAAACACGTCATATCTGCGTTAAGAAAATGGTCGTTTACACTTGTAAACTCACATTTTCTACCTTGATCTAACGTGTTTTCAGAGACAATCTGAACCGTTATTGGTATTTCTTAATGAATGACTTTTAATTTAATGTTGACGGCTGAAAACCATCCCCAAACACTAGCGTGTCTCGATACGCTGAGACATCCTTTTGCGACACTAAATTTTCAAAAATCCAATTTGAACCCGTTACATCACCAAAGAGTACCGCGCCCTGTATTTTGTTCTCTTTTAACACTACCTTACGGTAGATGTTTTGACTTAAATCTTTATACACCAACGATTCGCTGCCCTCCGAATCGGCAAAATCGCCTGCCGAAAACAGGCTGATACCCGTTACTTTTAGCTTAGTCGAAACAAAACTGCCTTGATACGCAGCCGATTTTCCAGCCAAGGTTTCGGCTAAGACTTGCGCCTGTTCATACAACGGAGCAACCAGTCCGTACAACATTCCGCGATGCTCAACGCATTCGCCAAGGGCGTAAATGTCTTTTTCTGAGGTCTCCAACTGGTCATTCACAATAATGCCACGATTCACCTCTAGCCCCATCTTTTTCGCCACGCCCACATTTGGGCGAATGCCGACTGCCATCACCACCAAATCGGTTTCCACCACGCGACCATCAGCCATTTTAACGCCTGTTACGTGGGTGTCGCCTAAAATTTCAGAGGTTTGCCCTTGCATAACAAATTTCATCCCCCCTGCTTCTAGGCTTTTTTGCAACAATTTACCCGACACAGGATCCATCTGCATTTCCATCAACACATCGCCTAAATGCACCACCGTGACATCCATACCGCGCTTGATTAATCCGTTTGCAGCTTCCAAACCTAACAGGCCTCCGCCAATCACCACAGCTTTCTGTTTTGTTTGTGAGGCATCAATCATCAAATTGACATCACGAACGTCTCGAAACGCCACCACACCAGGCAACTCATGCCCCGGTACAGGAATAATAAAAGGCGATGAACCCGTTGCGATAATTAACTTATCATACGCATACGAGTCACCTTGAGCCGTCAGAACCGTTTTAGCCGTTTGATCTACTTCTACAATTTCCGTACTGGTATGTAAATGCACCGAACGTGCTTCAAACCACGCTTCATCATGGGTCATAATCTCTGGCAGTGGTTTTTCACCCGCTAACACCGGCGAAAGCATAATTCGATTGTATCCGCCGTTTGGCTCTTTATTAAACACCCTAACATCGTACTGTTCAGGTGCTTCCGCTAATAAACGCTCAATAAAACGTGCACCAACCATGCCCGAGCCAATCAAAATTAATTTTTGTTTCATAAACTTTCCTGTCACCCAAGACGACTCCTTGAGACCTTTGCACGAGAGGGGCGCGAAACGAAGAACTCGACGCCCGTAGGGGTAAGTCGAGAAAGAAAAAAGAGATGAAATTTGACTGATTGAGGCGGAAATCGTAGGGAATACCTAGGCTATTCGCAAGGTTTTCAACAAAAATCAGGCGTATTTCAGACTTTTTTATCCGTGCATCCTTTCGTGCAAAGATCTCTCCTTAAACATAAGACGAAATCTTTTCGCGCGACCATTGTAATAGATTTAGTTCACTAAACCAATTTGCATACCAACTTTACTTTTACCGACGATTCATTTTTTATAAAATGCTTCCAAAGATAATCATAAGACATACGGCACAAGGATTTTAAAGCATAAAAAAATAATTTCTCCCCCCCCTCCCTTATAATATTTATTTGCTAAACCCATTGCAGTACACTTTACGATTGCACTACAATAAAGCACAAAAGATCCAATATAGTGCCCACCCATCAAAACCTTTTAACCAAAACCATTCAAAATTCTAAAAAAAACACTAACCAATTGATTTTAAACGAAAATATGCAAACAGGCATAATTAAAGCTTAAATCCCAGTAAATAACATCATCAATCTTTTTAATATGGAGCTCTATAAAAATGTCACACGACAGTACCCGTTTTAATCCCCTCTCCTTTACAGGGCGTTATCGCATTTTGCACTTAACTTGGTTTGCCTTTTTCATGTCCTTTGTCGTCTGGCTAGGACTTGGGCCGATGATGCCCTTTATTCAAGAAGCACTTGATCTAACCAATCAACAAGCCAAGGTACTATTAATTTTAAACGTGGCAATGACCATCCCAGCACGAGTTATCGTAGGTATGCTGGTCGATAAATTTGGTCCAAAAATCATGTACTCCTCCATCTTAATTTTAGGTGGCTTTATCAGTATCGCCTTCGCATGGGCTGAAACCTATGAAGAGCTGGCTATGCTCCGCTTCTTATCTGGCTTTATTGGGGCTGGTTTTGTCGTAGGAATTCGCATGATCTCTGAGTGGTTCCCCGCCAAACAAACAGGTATTGCCCAAGGAATTTACGGCGGATGGGGGAACTTTGGTTCCGCTGGTGCCGCGATGACACTGCCTTTTATTGCCGTTGCAATGGGGGATGTTGATGGCTGGCGTTATGCCATAACATTTGCCAGTATTGCGGCCATTACCTACGGTGTGTTCTACTTCTTAAGTGTTTCAGACACCCCAAAAGGCTCTACCTACTTTAAGCCTAAAAAATCGGGAGCAATGGAAGTCACCTCAAAGGGCGACTTGTTCTTATATATTCTTATGAACATCCCTCTCTTTTTAGCATTAGCCGTATTGGCATGGAAACTCTCTCCTGAAAACATGGGACTCATCACCACTGAAACTACCTATGCGATCTACCTCGCCTTAGTCGCCACGTACGGCGTACAAGTATGGAAAATTTGGTCTGTCAATTCACACATCCTTAAAAAACCTGTTCCAGAATTGCACCGTTATAAATTTAAACAGGTTGCCATCTTAGACTGGGCGTATCTTGTCACCTTTGGTACCGAGCTGGCCGTCGTCTCTATGCTCGCCATGTTCTATGTCTCTTGGTTTGAACTGCCTAAAATTACCGCCGCACTGTTAGCAGGAATCTACCCATTCATCAACCTAGTGGCACGTCCAGGTGGTGGTTGGATCAGTGATAAATTCGGCCGACGTAAAACCCTTATTGTAATTTTTGCAGGGATTGCTACCAGCTTCTTAGTATTAGGCTTTGTCGAAAAAGATTGGGCCGTTTGGCTAGTGGTTGGAATCACCATTGTGGCAGGAATTTTCTCTAAAGCCGGTTCAGGCGCAGTCTTCGCAATGGTGCCCCTGATTCAACGCCGAATGACAGGACAAATTGCTGGCATGGCCGGTGCATACGGTAATGTAGGTGCCGTTATGTTCTTAACCGTTAACAGCATGGTTGATTACGATATGTTTTTTATGGTCATCGGAATCGTCGCAGCCGTCGTACTGGCACTGATCATCTTCTTTCTAGAAGAGCCCGAAGGCACCATGACCGAAGTACTGCCCGACGGAACCGTACAGATGATTGATGTTAAGTAACCGAGCAATAACCTTTTAAATTTTTCCATTCCTTAAAGAGCCAGTTTATACTGGCTCTTTTGGTTTCATAACAAGAGAATTGCATTTATGAGTCATCCGCTAAATATTGCCATTGGCCTCTACAGTTCCGCAGGGGTTAAACCAGAAAACCAAGACTCCTTAAGTTACTGCAGCCCAACCGACGAATCCCTTGAAAGCAAAGGTATTGTTACCGTACTCGCTGACGGGGTAAGTACCAGTGAAGCGGCCAAAGAGGCCAGTCATACCGCCGTCACCTCTTTTATCTCCGACTACTACTCCACCCCCGATACATGGAGTACTAAAAAATCATGCCAACAGATCATCAGCGCCATCAACTCTTGGCTTTTTAAACAGGGCAGTAGCCACGCCAATGAGCTTAAAGGCTGGGTCACCACCTTTGATGCCATTATTTTCAAATCTACCACCGCCTATATTCTGCACATTGGCGACTCACGCGTTTACCGCTTGCGTGATGGCAAGCTCAAACAGATGACCCGTGATCACATTACTTGGCTAAACACTGAACGAAGCTACTTAAGCCGTGCGCTGGGGGTTGATTCGGCACTGCAAATTGATTTTAAAACTGAAATTTTAATGGAAGGCGATATTTATCTGCAAACCTCCGATGGAGTGCATGAATTTATTCCTGAAAAAGAGCTGATTGAACTACTCGGTTCAGCGCTTTCCCCCGAAGAGATTGCACAACGACTGGTCGAGAAAGCCATTGCCAATCAGTCTGATGACAATCTTTCTGCACTGGTGGCTAAAGTCGTCAGCTTACCCAATGAAACCAAAGAGGAGGTTTATAACAAACTATTTGAACTGCCCTTCCCTCCCGACTTACAACCAGGACTGATACTGGACGGCTACAAAATATTACAAGAGTTAAGTCTCTCAGCAAGAAGCCAAATTTATTTAGCGGAAGATATCGAAACGGGTCAAGAGCTGGTCATCAAAACCCCCTCTGAAAACTACAGTGATGACCCTTGGTATTTAGATGGTTTTGTACGTGAAGAGTGGATTGGACAGCGACTCAAGCACCCAGGGTTGATGAAAACCTATAAACCCCGCGCAAAAAAACAGTTTTTATACTTCACCACAGAATATATTAAGGGGCAAACCATTGGACAGTGGATCACCGAGCACCCAAACCCTAAAATTAGCGTGGTCAGAGAATACATTGTCCAGTTGTCTTCTGCGCTAAGGGCGATGCATCGCCAAGATGTCATTCACCAAGACCTCAAACCCGACAACGTAATGATTACCGAAAATGATCGTATTAAAATTATTGATTTTGGTGCGGTACACGCCGCAGGATTGGCCGAACTCGCCACAGTACTGCAACGCCAACACCCAGAAGGCACACTAAACTACACCGCCCCAGAGTACCTAATGGGTGAATCGGGTAGTAAACGATCAGATATTTTTTCACTTGGGGTAATTTGTTACGAAATGCTCTGCGGAAAACTGCCCTACAAAGAAAAAATTGCCAATAAATTTAAACTGAAAAAATATGAGAGTATGCGCTATATTTCAATCCAAACCCACCGTCCAGAGCTACCCGATTGGTTAGATGAGGTACTCAGAAAAGCTTGCGAACCAAACCCAACTAAACGCTATGGGTTAATTTCAGAGTTTATACATGACCTTAAAACACCTAAGAATATCGTTGCACGTGCGGAACAAAAAGAACCGCTCATAAAAAGAGACCCCGTACTCTTTTGGAAAGGCGTTTCATCTATTTTACTGATACTATTAATTATTTCGATATCCATTAAGTTTTAATCTAAAAACAATGGGTTAAACTATAAACTTAATCCATTGTTTATCTCATAAAATTATTTAATATTTAAAAGTTTACGAACCCAAAACCCCATCAAAACACCCAATAAAAGCCCGACTGAATTCACTAAAAAATCCAACCACTCCGCATAGCGATTTACATACGGCTGAATTAATTCAATCGCACCGCCCCACGCCACAAAAAAGAGCAATAAAACCAACCAATATTTAGGCTTACGCAACGCCACCCAAAACATCAATCCAGCATACGCCAATAGATGATGCAACTTATCACTGCCCGCAACCTTTGGTAGTTCATCCGCTGGTAACAGTGATAAAAACGTAATGACAAATAAAACAAATAAGGTAATCACCACCCAATAAGGCTTAACAAGCCTTTCATAACAACCATTAAGATACATGCTAATTCCTATTATTACTTTCATCTAGCCCTAAAAAACGTAGAATAACTGAAATCAGAAACAATGTGCGTTAAATTTTTTTATGAATCCAGAAACCCTCAATAAACTCCCACCAATCCTGCAAAAAAACTTAGATAAAGACCTCTGTGTCTGTAATAACGTTCTCAAAAGAGACATTATCAACGCCATTACCAACGGGGCACACACCATAGAGCAAATTAAAGCCAAAACCTATGCGACCGAAGGAACAGAGTGCTGTAAAAAACAGATTGAACGATTAATTGAGTGCTTAGTGATTGAGAAGGAAAAAGACTAAGTTGAGCGTCTCAGGCAGTAATACTGCTAGACGGCATAACAGACAGATAAGTGATGAGGTTTACAGAATTACAGGCATAAAAAAGCCTGCATAAGCAGGCTCAATTATCGAATATGGCGGTGGACTAGGGATTCGAACCCCAGGTAGGCTACAAACCTACAACGGTTTTCAAGACCGCCGCCTTAAGCCGCTCAGCCAGTCCACCTTATGTTGTTGTGGCGTATTATAGAGGTCTTAGAAATTAATGCAATACGCTTTTTCATTTTTTTCTCAAATAATTTTTACCCCCCCCATATAGGGCTGTAATACCTCTGGAATCGTGATGGTACCGTCAGAATTTTGGTAGTTTTCAAGCACTGCAACGAGCGTTCGCCCTACCGCAAGCCCTGAACCATTTACCGTGTGTACAAGCTGTGGTTTCCCTTTGCCGGCTCTAAAACGTGCCATTAAGCGACGTGCTTGGAAATCTTCAAAATTGGAACAGGAGGAGATTTCACGGTAGGTCGACTGACCGGGTAACCAGACTTCTAGATCATACGTTTTGGCGGCTGAAAACCCGATGTCACCCGTACATAGCGCCATTAGACGATATGGCAATTCTAATTTTTGCAAAATTACTTCGGCATGCCCTGTGAGCTCTTCAAGCGCTTCATTGGATTGTTCGGGGTGGACGATTTGCACCATCTCGACTTTTTCAAACTGATGCTGACGAATTAAACCACGGGTATCACGTCCATAGGAACCTGCTTCAGAACGAAAACAGGGCGTGTGTCCGACCATTTTTAACGGCAACTCATCTGCTTCTAAAATATCATCGCGTACCAAATTGGTAATCGGCACTTCGGCCGTTGGAATGAGGTAAAGATCACGATCATTGGTGTCATGCTCTTCATGCTTGGCAAGTTTGTATAAATCCTCTTCAAACTTAGGCAACTGCCCTGTGCCACGTAAACTGTCTTGATTAACGATGTAAGGCACATATACCTCTTCATAACCATGCTCACCATGCGTATCAAGCATAAATTGTGTTAAGGCGCGTTGCAATTTTGCCAAAGGTCCTTTTAACACCGAAAAACGAGAAGAGGCGATTTTAACCGCGGCATCGTTATCATACCAACCCCGTGCTTCGGTTAAGTCTACGTGGTCTTTTACCTCAAAATCATACGATTTAGGCTCACCCCAGCGCTTAATCTCAACATTATCCTCTTCACCCTTGCCTTCTGGCGTAGTGGCATGTGGCACATTCGGCACTTCTGAAAAAATGGCTTCTAATTTAGCTTGTACGCTTTCAGACGCTTGTTCAGCCGCTTCAAGTTGTGCCTTTAAGGATTCCACTTCGGCTAACAAAGGCGCAATATCTTCACCCTGTGCTTTGGCTTTTCCAATCCCTTTAGAGCGACTGTTTCGCTCGGCTTGTAGTGTTTGCGCCTTACCTTGAAACGCTTTTCGATCGGCTTCTAACGCTTGAATCGTCTCTACATCAAGGGTATAACCACGTTTTTTTAACTGCTCGGCGATACCGTTAAGGTCTGCTCTTAATTTTTTTGGATCTAACATGACTCTATTAACCTTTACTAAACTTTATCAAACTAAAAAATAAGGGGGGGAGAAAATTTTACGTTGTTAAAAACTGGCGTCCCAGCACTAAGCCTGCCCATACGGCCACCAAGCAACTGATTAAACTCAGTGCCATATTCAATAACGCTTTATTAAACTCACCTACTTGAATGTACTGCATGGTTTCAAATGAGAAGGTTGAAAAAGTGGTAAATGCGCCTAAAAACCCCACCATAATAAACGCACGCCACTCAGGGGAAGCGTCTAATTTATCAACCAATAACACCGCAACCAACCCCATCACAAACGAGCCAAGTACATTCACCGACAAAGTTCCCCACGCAAAATCACGCCCAAACCATTGGTATACATGGTGCGACATGGCAAATCGTGCAGTGGCACCCAAAGCGCCCCCTGCGGCAATGGCAAACCAACCTAATAGACTCATTGTTGCCATGTCTCTCCTTTAAACTTCTTTAAGATCGTCGTCGCTTATAAATCGCTTGACGATTTAATGCATCAAGATGCTTCATTTTAGCGGAAATTTTAATCTCTAGCCCACGTTCTACCGGTTGATAGTATGATTTTTCGGGCATGTCGTCGGGAAAGTAGCTCTCCCCTGCAGCAAAGGCCTCGGGTTCGTCGTGGGCGTAACGATACCCTTTGCCATAATCCAATTCGTCCATTAATTTTGTTGGCGCATTGCGTAAATGCAATGGCACTTCATAAGAGCCATGCTCTTTTACATCAGCCAAAACGGCTTTGTAAGCCATATAAACCGCATTCGATTTGGGTGCGACCGCTAAGTAACTGGCGGCGTGTGCCAGCGCTAGATCTCCTTCGGGCGACCCTAAACGTTCATAGGCTTCAGCGGCATTTACAGCAATTTGCAGGGCTTTTGGGTCAGCATTGCCAATCTCTTCACTGGCCATTCGAATGAGACGACGCGCTAAATAACGGGCATCTGCCCCACCATCAAGCATTCTCACCAGCCAATACAGTGCGGCATTGGCATCGGAGCCTCGAATGGATTTATGCAACGCCGAAATTTGATCATAAAATGCTTCGCCGCCTTTATCAAATCGTCGAACACCACCCTGCACGACTTCTTGACAGGCTTGATAACTGAGTACCATTCGCTCGTGAGAAACCGATTCGTCAAGTTCCGCAAAATCGAAGGCTTGTTCTAAATAATTTAACAGACGACGCGCATCACCATCGGCGGCGGAAATGAGCAGTGATTTTGCACGCGCTTCAATCACCAGTTCAATCGTTTGCGATTCATCACCAAAGGTCTCATTAGAGGGGGGGGGAGAAATTTTTTCCAACATTTTTCGCCCGTTCTCTAGCACTCGCTCTAGCTCTTCTTTCTCTAAAGGTCGCAATACATAGACTCTGGCACGAGACAATAATGCGTTATTTAACTCAAACGAGGGGTTTTCGGTGGTCGCGCCAATAAAGATAAAGGTGCCGTCTTCCACATAGGGTAAAAAGGCATCTTGTTGCGATTTATTAAAGCGGTGCACTTCATCGACAAACAGCAGCGTGCCCTGTTTAAATTGTGCCCGATGCAACTGCGCCTGTTCAACGGCGGCTCGCACCTCTTTTACCCCACCCAATACGGCGGACATGCTAATAAACTGTAACTCCGATTGGGCGGCGATCAGTCTTGCCAGCGTGGTTTTACCAACGCCCGGTGGCCCCCAAAAAATCATGGAGTGTAGCGAACCTGATTCTAACATGCGAGAGAGCGCACGCTTTGCCCCTAAAAGATGACTTTGCCCCACGTAACCGTCTAGGCTATTGGGTCTTAAGCGATCTGATAAAGGGCGATAAGCTGACATTGAAACGGACATTTAAAGCGCTTCACCCACTAAATCAACGCCTTCTGGTACGTTAAATTGAAAGTTTTTCAGCGGAATCACGTGATTTGATTCAATATTATAAAACCGTACTTTGGTAATATTGTCGGCACTTTGATACATCCAAACCTCGGCCATTTCACCGTCTTTCATCCCCACTTCAATACTTTGAAAATAGGTCGATTTTTTAGGCGTTAAGTTATACCAATCCATGCCATTACGGTGCCCTGCGTCTAAAATTTTGAACTTATCTTCAATGTTTTCATCGTACAAAATCCAGCTGAGTGGAATATCGCCTTTAATGTCTTCAATAGGACGCACGGTGACTTGGTCTAAGTCTTCATCAAACACCCATAAATTAACGCCATCAATCACAATTTTTTGGGGCGTTGGGGTATCGTATATCCAGACCAACTGACCGGGTCGGTTGAGCTGAAAACGGCCTTGTGCTTTATTTAAGGAAAAAACACTCTCATCGGGTTGAATTTGTTCAAAGTCGGCACTGAAGGTTTTTAAATTATTCACGTACGCTTGTAAAGAAGCTTGCGCACTCGCCCAGCTTCCGACGCTTAACAACCCTAAAAGCGCCACCGTTTTAATACTTTTACTGAATCTCATTTGCTACTTATTCCTGTGGTTTTGGGGCTAATACTTCTCGGTTACCATTTGGCCCGGAGGTTGAAATCACCCCCGCCGACTCCATCGCTTCAACAATACGTGCGGCGCGATTATAGCCAATTCGAAACTGTCGTTGCACCGAGGAGATCGACACGCGTCGTCCTTCAGTCACAAATGCGACCGCCGCATCGTATAGATCATCTTGCTCTGCATCGATTGAAGCCCCTTCTCCCCCCTCTTGATTGCTCACCCCTTGAGTAATCGCCTCTAGGTAGCGCGGCTCTCCCTGACTTCGCACAAAATTGGCTACGCGGTGCACCTCTTCATCGCTTACAAATGCCCCGTGTACTCGCTTAGGATTACCAGATCCAGGGGGTAAAAAAAGCATGTCGCCCATCCCCAGCAGTTGCTCTGCGCCACCTTGGTCTAAAATGGTTCGAGAGTCAATCTTAGTGCTAACCATAAACGATATTCGAGTAGGTATGTTCGCTTTAATTAACCCCGTAATAACATTCACGGACGGTCTTTGGGTGGCTAAAATCAGATGAATCCCTGCGGCACGTGCCTTTTGAGCAATACGTGCAATCAGTTGTTCCACCTCTTTACCAACCACCATAATCATATCGGCAAACTCATCCACCACCACGACAATACAGGGTAAAGTTTCGAGTGTCGGTGGTTTTTCACCCAGTTCATGCCCGTAGTTAGCGACTTGTTGATACAGTGGGTCAATTAAGGGTTTGCCTTCGTCAATCGCTTTTTGCACTTTTTCGTTAAAGCCTGCGATGTTTCTTACGCCTAATTTTGCCATCAATTGATAGCGGCGATCCATCTCAAAGACACACCAGCGCAGCGCATTGGCCGCTTCACTCATATCTGTAACCACTGGAGTCAACAGGTGTGGAATATCGTCGTACACCGACAGTTCCAGCATTTTTGGATCGACCATAATCAAGCGTACTTGCTCAGGGGTACTTTTATACAGCAGACTTAAAATCATGCTGTTGACCCCTACGGACTTACCTGACCCAGTCGTACCCGCCACCAGCAGGTGCGGCATTTTGGCAATGTCAGCAATCACAGGATTACCTGCGATGTCTTTTCCTAAGCCAATCGTCAAAGGCGACTTGGCCTCTTGAAACTGTGCTGAAGAGAGGACCTCTCTAAAGCTCACAATTTCACGCTGCTCATTTGGAATTTCAATCCCAACCACCGCTTTACCGGGAATGACATCCACCACTCGAACCGACTGAACTGAAAGTACGCGTGCCAAATCTTTCGCTAGGTTATTAATTTGACTAACTTTCACACCTGCGGCAGGCAAAATTTCAAAGCGCGTGACCACCGGTCCCGGCTGTACCGATTCAACCTGAACCGTCACACCAAACTCCAGTAACCTTTGCTCTAACAGACTGGATAACGCAGCCAGCTCTTCAGTTGAAAAACCATCCTCATATTCGGGTGCTTCATCCAATAACGATAAGCTCGGTAGATCTCCCGATTGAACCGTTGGTAAAACGGTACGTGTCTGTTGCTTCTGCCCAATTTTCACATCCGATACTACGGGGGGATTAACAGGTTTTTCAGGTGCTAACGCCTCTTCATTTTGGGCATTCATTGCGCTGTTTACTTTAGATGCACTGCCGGTTTTTTTAGTCAGTTTTTCAGTAATAATCTTTTTTAAGGTATTGGAGGTCGTGCCCTCTTCTGTTTTTTTAGGCACTTTTTTAGTCGTCTCTAATAAACTTTGAATTTCAGAAGCTGCACTGGATTTTTCAGGTGTTTTTTTCAAGACCTCTTTGCTCGATTTTTTATCTTTAAACTCCGTGGCAACCTCCTGTACATGACCATAGAACCATTGCCCGAATTTCCAAGCATATTTTCCGGTCCACTCCGAAATTGTTAGCCACGAACAGCTGGTTAACATGCTAAACGCAACGGCAAACAACACCAGCAATACCAGTGTTGTTCCGAGTAGATCGATGCTAGAGACCAACCAGTTACTAAATTCGTACCCCCAGACACCTCCTGCAGAGTAAGGTAGCTGAATTAACGACATTTGAGGCTCTACATACAGATTTGCCAAGCCAGAACCCGCGGTAATTAACATCACCAACCCGAATAAACTTAGCACAAAACGAATATAGTCCATCTCATTGCCAGTGCGAATTTTAAGCGTAACCCAGCCTGCGAATAAGATACCAAATGGAATTAAAAACCCAAAAACACCAAACAGGTACAGTACCATCGAAGCAAGCCATGCACCGGTTTTGCCGCCATAGTTAGAAATGGCCTGCACGCTCCCCACCGAATCGAAGCCCGGATCTTGAGGGTTATAACTGAATAAAACAATAAACAAGAAAAACGCCAATCCGATGCAACTTAACACAACACCATCTTTTAATAGCCACGAAAACTGTGTAGTGATACGTTCTGGTGTGTTTTTGGAATCGGACTTACTGTCTTGCGAAGGCTTTACTTTGGGCTTGGCTGGTTTAAACGTCATGAACTCTTCTAAAAATAGTCAATACACAGAGACCTTTGCACGAAAGGATGCACGGGGATAAAAAAGGCTGAAATATGTCTGATTTTTGTTGCAAACCTTGCGAATACCTAGGTACAAGGTGAATTGAGCTTCGCTCAAGAGAGAGTAGCCTGTGCTATTCCCCTGCGATTTCCGCCTCAATCAGCCAAATTTCATCTCTTTTTTCTCGCGCGTCCCGCTCGTGCAAAGGTCTCACTCGAAATTTAGTCTCAATATTGTTTAGAGACGCTCTTAAAAACTGCTAAAATTTTATCACATAACCCTATGAGGCTGTCTGAGAATGATGAATCTACTATGAAAACTTCATTATGACTGCGATTCATGCCCTTAGGCAGAAAATTAAAAGATAAAGAGACCTTTACAACGAAAGGATGCACGGATAAAAAAGGCTGAAATACGCCTGATTTTGTTGAAAACCTTGCGAATACCTAGGTATTCCCTGCAATTTCCACCTCAATCAGCCAAATTTCATCTCTTTTTTCTCTCTCGCACCTCTCTCGTGCAAAGATCTCATAAAAAAGGATAACCAAATGGCGACTAAACACTGCAAACTATTAATTTTAGGCACTGGACCAGCAGGTTATACCGCTGCGGTTTATGCCGCTCGCGCAAACCTAGAGCCCGTCATGATTACAGGGATGCAACAAGGAGGGCAACTGACCACGACCACCGAAGTCGATAACTGGCCGGGAGATCCTGAAGGACTAACAGGGCCTGATTTAATGCAGCGCATGCAAAAACACGCCGAACGCTTTGGTACCGAAATCATTTTTGACCACATCCACACCGCAGAACTGACCGAAAAACCATTTAAACTGACTGGCGATTCTGGAGAGTACACCTGTGATGCACTCATTATTGCAACGGGTGCGTCTGCAAAATACCTAGGCTTAGAGTCCGAAGAGGCGTTTAAGGGCAAAGGTGTCTCCGCTTGTGCGACCTGCGATGGTTTTTTCTATCGAAACCAAAAAGTTGCGGTAATTGGCGGGGGAAATACAGCCGTTGAAGAAGCGCTTTATCTGTCTAACATTGCGGAAGAGGTAACGATCGTACACCGTCGTGATAAATTTTCATGCGAAAAAATTCTTGCCAAACAACTGCAAGAGAAAGCTGAAAATGGCAACATTACCATTGAGTTTAATCAAACCTTAGATGAAGTGCTGGGTGATAATATGGGCGTAACAGGCATTCGTTTAAAAAGTATGCAAGACGATTCAACCAAGGAGCTTGAACTCTCTGGTGTCTTCATCGCCATCGGCCATAGCCCAAATACGGGCATATTTGAAGGGCAACTTGAGATGGATCATGGCTACCTAACGGTACAAAGTGGTCTGAAAGGAAATGCCACTCAAACCTCAATCCCCGGTATCTTTGCCGCTGGAGATGTTATGGATCAACAATACAAACAAGCCATTACCTCAGCCGGTGCGGGCTGTATGGCCGCACTGGATGCTGAAAAATATTTGGATAATTTATAACGACCTAAAATAACCTAAAATAAAAAGTACAAAAAGCACTCAACTTTGGGTGCTTTTTTTATTAAATTTTATTTTACAAATTAAGCAAAAACACTTATATTAGTGGCGAAATTAACTTGGAAGAAAACTTATGAAAAAAATCTTACTCATCTCCCTTGGCCTCGCGTTAGCGCCTTCAGCCTTTGCAGACAAATACAATTTAGAGACGACAGAACAACGCGCCAGCTATACACTGGGCGCGGACATTGCCAAAAACTTTCGCGATCAAGGTCTGGAAATCGATGTAAACGCCTTCTCGCTTGGTCTAGAGGATGCTTTAAAAAATCGTAAGCTTAAGCTCAACGAAGAAGAGATGATGGCCGCCATTAACGCCGTCAAACAAAAAATGCAGAAACAACAGCTTGAAAAACAACAGTCTATTGCGCGTAAAAACCGTGATGAAGGAAAAGCTTTCTTAGCAGAAAATGCAAAAAAAGAGGGGGTCATCACTTTAGACAGTGGCGTCCAATATAAAGTATTAACAGAAGGAAAAGGCAACTCTCCAACTCCTGAAGATACCATTTCAGCACACTATCGTGGTACCTTATTGGATGGCACAGAGTTTGATAGCTCTTTTAAGCGTGGAACCCCGTTAACCTTACAAATGGGCAGTGTAATTAAAGGCTGGGGCGAAGTCTTAAAGCGCATGAAGCCTGGCTCTAAATGGGAAGTCTACATTCCTTCAGACATGGCATATGGAGAAAAAGGTGCGGGCGATGCGATTGGGCCAAATCAAACACTGATTTTCACTATCGAACTCATTGACTTTGAATCCCCTGAAAAATAATTCACTATTTAGCCCCCTCTCTTGATTTAAAAGAGGGGGCTTCCCTCCCCACCTAAATCTCTTTATCAAAAGGTTAATGTTTTAACTACATCATAAGCAGGGGTTTCATAAGGGTGGGCTGTTAACAACGCTTGAATCACCTCTCTAATATGCTCGTCATCACAGACCATTTCAACACGATACTCCTCAAGAACTTCTAAGCTGTCCTGCTCTCCTAAAAAAGGGGTACTTCCTTCTAACGCTCTAAACTGCCCCTGCCCTTTTACTTGCCATGCACAACAATCATACTGCCCAATTTTTCCGGCACCTGCCATAAACAGAGCTAACTTCACGCTTTCTAAATGCGACTCTGGAACAAAAAAACTTATTTTATACATGCTTTCTTCCCTTTTTTTTCAAAAAAAATATGTAACGGTGGTTTTATTCAATACAATAGGCAACATCATTTTTAATCTTTTAAGAGGAAAACACCTATTATGCGCACCCTACTGATTACCTATACCGTTATATTAACGCTTGGAATTAGCGCGATGTTATCTGGTATCCACCATCTTGCAAATGTTGCTGGTTTTATTGGTGCCATTGCGTTTCTACTCATCTTTTTCAAAGACCGTAAAGATGAAGAGACAGAAGCGGACATTAAACAACGCCGTTATTGGTATGTCGTCTGTGGCACAGGAATCTTCTTTAGCTTAATTTTTGGTAGCTTTTGGAATGACCATATGGGAAATATGATTTAACCTGAGACCTTTGCACGAAAGGATGCACGGATAAAAAAGTCTGAAATACGCCTGATTTTTGTTGAAAACCTTGCGAATAGCCTAGGTATTCCCTACGATTTCCGCCTCAATCAGTCAAATTTCATCTCTTTTTTCTCTCGCGCCCCTCTCGTGCAAAGGTCTCAACCTAAATATAAAAAAAAGCCCTGTTTAAAAAAACAGGGCTTTTATTTTTACTCTATAATGTACCTATTAACATTACTTAGAACAACTCAACTTCTCCCTCGTCCATTGAGTCTAAGCTTACACGCTTCATTCTAGAGTCTTCAATTTCTTGACGCTTTTGATGGATTTTCTGACGGAAAATCTCTACTCGTTGTTTATACTCCTCTTCATCCACGGTCGGATTTAAGCGGTTCTCCTCTAAGAAAGCATTAATTTCACTTGAAAACTGATTTAAATTTTCTAAGTGACTCCCCACCTGATCCACCAATTGACGCACAATGTCTTCAAATTGCAACGAACGCATGGCATCTGAAACACTGCTTTCAATCCCTGAAATCATCCCAGAGAAGTTACCGAGCTTACTCGAAATTCCTTCATTCATCTCATCAAGCTCAGCCAGCATAACATTCATTTTTTCTTGTGACGAGTTGGCATGCTCCATGTCTTTTGAAGCGGTCTCACTCACAATATTCCGAACTTGGTTTACCATGGATTTAGCGGCTTCCGCTTGTTTGCGAATTTGCTCATTCAACACATTCGAATTAATCGATAACTTACGAACTTCATCCGCAACAACGGCAAAACCTCGTCCCGCTTCCCCCGCTCTTGCCGCTTCAATTGCCGCATTCAAGGCTAATAAATTTGTTTGGTCAGCAATCCCTTTCACATCCTCTAACAAGTGAAAAATGGACTCAATTTGACCCACCATTTCATCAATTTTGGCTACGGTTTGATTACTTCGTTGACTGGTTTCAATTAATAAATTAATTAAATACTGCAAAACCACCTTAATTTCCGATGAAAATTGCTTAATACTCATTTCACCGCTTGTACCGCCTTCGCCCCCTAAGTTATCAAGCAGTGCCACCACCAGTTCATACTGCTCTCGCGTTTGCTCATGCAATCCTGAAAAGCTGCCATTTAATGTTTCAATCGATTCTGAAATCAACTCTTTTATTTGAACAAGCTCCTCGCTAACCACTCCAACCTCATTCCCGATAACCGAGTCGACATCACTCATAATCAATTGTAAAGATTCATCGGCGACGGTCACCCTCACCACTGGCTCTGCGGCCTGTGACGTCGTTTCAGGCGAAGCTACAACGACACTATTTGTTGCAACGCCAGCCTTGACCGAACTGGCAACTTTTGCCACCAAAAATGCCCATACGAGAGAGACCAATAACACCATGACAAATCCTAAAATAGGAATGTTCAACAGAGTTACTCCTCCACCTATTAGGGTGGCAAGCCAAGCTGGCCAATATGCAGTTAAAATGTGTGGCATGTTCATTTCCTTAATTTAAGCTCAAAAAGCGCACTAACGCATTTTTAAATTCCATTAACCCCAAAGCAGGTTTAATGCCAAACAACAACTGTATGCCCCCGTATTTTTGGCTGAATACAACAATAGAGGGGGGGTACGAGATTGATCGCACAATAAAATAAATAAGGGGTATTGGGCTCTTCGACCGTAGGGCTAAGAAGGTATTTCAGCGTTCACTCTGTGAAATACGCTCCTTCTTCCCTTACCTATCTGCTGACAGGTGGGTTAGTTACACCAGTTCTAAAATCTTCTGCGGAATATCATTTAAGGATAATACATAATCTGCTGCACCAAGTTTAACTGCTTCACCTGGCATACCCCACACTACACTTGAATTTTCATCCTGCGCAATGGTTGGTGCTTTTTTCGCCTGCATCTCTTTCATCCCCACTGCGCCATCAGCACCCATTCCCGTTAGTAAAACACAAATGGAATTGGAGCCGACACTCTCAGTCACAGAACGAAACATTACATCGACAGCAGGTTTATGGCGGTTAACGGGCGGGCCATCATTTAAACGGCAAACATATCCTCCTCCCTCTTTAACCACCATTAAGTGCTTATCACCAGGGGCAATGTATACATTACCCGAGAGAATCGGCTGTCCATCTTTGGCATGATAGACCGTCATCTCTGATACGGTGTTCATGCGCTTAGCAAAAGGTAAGCTAAATGTTGCTGGAATATGCTGGGTAATCACAATCGCAGGCGTACTGGCTGGCAATCTCATTAACACCTCTTTAATTGCTTCGGTTCCGCCTGTAGACGCTCCCAGTGCAATAATTTTATTGGATGATTTCACTGCACTACGATTAATTCCAGCGGTGCTGGCTGGCGTTACTTTTGCGAGCACCGGAGGTGCGTTTAGGTTTGCGACATACCGATTGTATTGACGCTCTAAGCTCACTTTACTGACCTTAGCCGCGGTCTTAATTTTACGACAAATCTCTTGAGTATAGGCTTCAAAGGTATTCACGAGGTTAATTTTAGGTTTGGTTACAAAATCAACCGCACCTAAATCCATCGCCTCAAAAGTCACATCGGCACCCTTTTCCGTTAAGGTGGAGACCATCACAACGGGCATTGGATGCAGTCGCATTAAATTTTTTAAAAAGGTAACGCCATCCATTTTAGGCATTTCAACATCTAACGTGAGGACATCTGGGTGTAAGGCTTTAATTTTCTCTCGCGCATCAAATGGATCAAACGCAGAACCAACCACCTCTATTTCAGGGTCCGCTGAAAGCATCTCTTCTAACATCTGCCTGACTAAAACAGAATCGTCTACAATTAAAACTCTAATCGGTTTTTTCACAATTTTTTCCTTAAAACTAAATGATATCTACGATATCTACAAGAAACGAAAGCCACTACTTTATTTTCTTGTAAATGGTTTGACCCAATAATTCAAAGCGATCACACACTTTATACAGTGATTCTGAGTGCCCGACCATCAGGTGCCCCCCTAAAGGAAGCTGTTCAGCGTAACGATTAAACAGTTTACTCTGTGTTGGTTTATCAAAATAAATCACCACATTTCGGCAAAAAATAACATCAAAAGACGCTTTAAAAGGCCAAGCATCCATTAAATTAAGCTGTCCAAATTCAATCACTTTCTGTAGCTCTTCTTTGGTTTTAACAAACCCCGCCTTAGAGCCTTCTCCCTTCATAAACCAACGACTCTTTCGTTCCTCTGAAATACCTTTTAGTCGATCTACTTTATAGACCCCCATTTTCCCAGTATTAACAACATTCGAATCCAAATCCGTTGCAATCACCTTGGCATCCCAGCCTGCCGGCACGCTCTCTTTTAAAACAATGGCAATGGAGTATGGCTCTTCGCCAGTAGAACACCCTGCTGACCAAATTCGAATTTTCTTTGTTGCCGCATTCTTTTTTAACAATTCTGGAATAACGGTCTCGCGAAGATATTCAAAGTGGTGGTTTTCCCGAAAGAAGAAGGTTAAATTTGTGGTAATCGAGTTAATCAAGTGAATAAATTCAGACTCCCCCTGCTGTTCAACATAATCTAAATACTCATGAAAAGCGGAAAGCCCTAAAAACCGAATGCGCTTGGCTAGTCGGTTGTACACTAAATTATTTTTAGAGTCATTTAAGTCAATGCCAGCAAAATCATAGGCAATTTTTTGAACGCGCTTAAAGTCCTTATCCGTAAAGTCAAACTCTCTTTCACTCATTTTTAGGAAGCCTTTCGCTAATCTGTCATAATGGCATTTAATATAATCGTAATTGAGCAAGATGCAAATAAAAATGGTTTATATTTCTAATAATAATTCTTCCCCCCTCTCATCCACTATTAATAGCTTAAACAGCCCACAGCCTAAAAACAGCACCTTACAGGTTGGACAAATTCTCAATGCAAGCATCAAACCCCTCCAAGGAAATCAAGTTCAAATTACTATAGGAGCACAAACACTTCTTGCCACCAGTAAAGAAACATCACTACCAACTGGAAATGTACCAGTGCAAGTAAAACAGACACACCCTTCGATTGTTCTCTCCATCATGACAACGAATCCATCCTCTTTAAACAATCAAACGCAACTCACGCTCCAAGCGGTCTACCGACAACTCATGCCCGCTCAAATAAATGTTTCGCAAGCATTTCAGCAAATAAGTCTACTGCAAACGCTGCCCCCCGCATTACTCACGCCCATTAATCAATTATTAGATCAAATGCTTAAAGCAGGCGCGCCTATGTCAGGAAAAGAGCTCAAAAACCGACTGGAACAGAGCGGACTTTTTTTTGAGTCCAAACTCAAAGGCAGTGAACAACCAAATGTAAAGCATGATCTCAAAGCACAATTGCTAAAGTTAGAACAACAAACCAACACACATGCGATTAAAAACCCCACATCACAATTAACACAACTTGCGAGCATCCTGACACAAACCATCAATCGCTTGACCGTTCAACAACTTCAACTTTTTGAAAATCCAACGGTTACCCCTTTAGAACTGCCCTTTCATTATGATAAGCGTATTCATAAAAACACGATTGAAGTTCGACAAAGCCAACACACCTCCCCGACCTCTTGGGAGGTCTTAATGGACATTGATTTAGAGCAAGGAGAGCTTTCTACAAAGTTACTCATGAACCCAAAAGGGGAGATCAATTGCTTTTTTTGGTGTGAAACGAATGGGTTAGAAGTTTTAATAAAGGAACAGCTACAAACATTAACGCAACAATTTTTAGACCATGAACTCCCTATAAAAAGCATTCAAATTGTGCCTCAAAAACCCGTAAAAACAACACAAAGTACTCAAGTTGCATTGATTGATATTCACATTTAACCTCAACCTTTAACGCTAAAAACATAGGAATATAAAAAAATACCCCCTTTTTTAATCAATTTCAGCCACTAGGGCTAGACCTTTTTGAATGAATCGGTTAATTTAGAAACTCATCCTGACAATGATAGAAGAGACGTCTACCAATGGAAAAAAACCTAGATTCCATCCAAGAACAAATTGATCAGCAGAATGGTGATAACGATCAAGTATTAAGTTTTATATTGGGATCGGAAGAGTATGGCGTCGATATATTAAGAGTCCAAGAAATAAAAGGGTGGGAAAAAACAACTCCAATCCCAAACACCCCTAAATACGTTATGGGCGTCATTAACCTTCGTGGTGCGGTGGTTCCAATTATTGATCTTCGCATCCGTTTTGGCTTGGAAGAAATGACTTACGATGATACAACCGTTGTTATTATTGTCAGATCCGAAGACAGTGCTGGCGCTCAAAAAATCATTGGCTTAGTGGTTGATGGCGTTTCAGATGTTTATGCTATTCAACCAAAAGACTTACAAGTTGCACCCGACATGTCTGGAAGAGTACAATCGGATTATATTCGAGGGTTAGCGACGATTAATGAAAAACTAATTATTATTCTGCACGTTGATCCATTAATAAATGACGGTATTCTAGCCAGTATCAAAAAAGCGCTGAATATATAGCCTAATACTTATATCTAATCCATATACTTTATTGAATAATACATTACAATATTGCCAACAATAACTTACAAGCATAAAATAGTGAGAAGATAAGATGCCAAAAATCTTAGCCGTAGATGATTCTAAATCAATGAGACAAATGGTAAGCATGTCCTTAAAATCTGCTGGACATGATGTGACCGAAGCAGAAGATGGTGCGGTCGCATTAGCCATTGCGCAAAAAGAGCAGTTTGATTTAGTGGTAACGGATATCAATATGCCAAATATGAATGGTATTGAACTCGTTACAGCGCTTAGAGCAATGCCAAACTATAAGTTTACTCCCCTACTCTGCCTTACGACAGAGTCTTCAGGCGACATGAAAGCCAAAGGAAAAGCAGCGGGTGCAACAGGCTGGATCGTCAAGCCTTTCAGCCCTGAAAAACTATTATCCGTTATTAGTCGAGTGCTATAACTTCTAAAAAACTTGAATAAAGTTTAAATACAAGGAAATGATTATGAGCACTGAAATTAAACTTCCTGAAAACTTAACCATTCATCACATTGATAATCATTTTAATGAACTCAATAAACTATTTGATGGCGCTGAAAATGAAATCACCATTGAAGCCTCTGCAGTTGAAACCATTGACAGTGCTGGACTACAAACCCTTCTTGTCTTAATAAAGAATAGCTTGGATAGTGATAAAAAAATTTCGTGGGAAAATACACCCGATATTCTACAAAGTAGCTCAGATAAACTCGGCTTATCTGAAGCGCTTTTATTATCCTAATACTCACTTACACAAACCTTTTTCTGTAGAGGTTTGTTGAAGACTCTCCTGCATAAATTTTTAGCATTTCCTAGTTAAATCTTATTACCTTACCGCTATATAAGAGATTCAAAAGCATGAATCAACTACCTAAAACGCTTGCTGATAAAGTGGCTGTCTCTATTGAATACCAAGGAACAGATGCACCGAAAGTGACGGCGAAAGGAAAAGGCTATATCGCAGATGAGATTATCCAAAAAGCCAAAGAGCTCGGCATTCCAATCCAAGAAGATCCCGCACTGGTAGGTCTGTTAAGTCAAGTAGAGCTTAACCATGAAATTCCCGAAGAGCTGTACGAAGCCATTGTACAAGTATTAATTTTTGCTTATCAAGTCAGCGGAAAAAAATTACCGTAAACAGAAAATACAAAAGTAGGAAGTGGAATAAAGTAGAAATGGTCGGAGTGACAGGATTTGAACCTGCGACCACTTGACCCCCAGTCAAGTGCGCTACCAAGCTGCGCTACACCCCGAAAAAGAACGGACTCAGAAATGAGTCAGGCGGTATTATAACCTTAATTTTTTTGAATAAAAGCCCTAAATACAAAATATAAGCTTTCTATTAGATGTTTAACCATTCGCTTAAAACCGCGTCTGAATATACGACCTAAACTCTTGTAACTCTTGCTGTATTAACTGCAAAACAGCAACCGCCTTGCTCTGCTCAGAACACGCACTTCTCTCTTCAATAGGCGTCGATTTTTGTACAAGCTTTGCTTTTGCACCTTGGATCGTAAACCCTTGATCATGCAACAAGCTTTTAATTTCTAAAACCAGTTCAAGATCTGCTCGTTGATAATAACGCCGTCCTCGACGCTTACTAGGCTCAAGCTGAGGAAAAACTTGTTCCCAGTAACGTAATACATGCGATTTTAACTGACAAATTTTAGCCACTTCACCAATGGTAAAATACTTTTTATCTGGCAGCTCGGTTAACGGCTGCGCAATAGATTCTGAACTCTGATTAAGATTTGCCATAGTTATCAATTTGTGCACGTAGTTTTTGTCCGGGCTTAAATGTTACCACTCTTCGAGCAGAAATAGGAACATCTTCTCCCGTTCTTGGGTTACGACCTGGACGTGATGCCTTATCTCGAAGCTCAAAATTACCAAAACCAGACAATTTAATTTGCTCTCCAGAAATTAAAACCTCACTTAACTCTGTATAAAATTGTTCAACCAGCTCTTTTGATTCACGTTTATTAAAGCCAAACGTGTCTGATAAATTTTGTGCGATATCCGCTTTGGTTAATGCCATATATACATCCTAACTGTGCTTTACTGTGTACAACCAACTGGTAACGATTTAGAAAAAACCTAAACTGCTACAAGTTTAAATACGCTATTCATGAATCGCTACAACTACCTTAACTCAGCATTGACTGCTTGTTTTGCGGAAGCCAACACTTCTGAAATAAGCGCATCCACCTCTTCATCTTGCAATGTACGATCTTGGTGTTGAATTTTTAAGGTCAGTGCAATACTTTTTTGTGTATTTTCAACACCTTGCCCCCGATAAATATCAAATAGTTCAACTGCGTTAAGAATATCAGACTTCACAGCAACAATCGAATCGATCAACGCTTGAACCGCAATACTTTCATCTACAACAAATGCTAAATCTCGTTGAACTTCTGGGAATTTAGAAACCGCCTGAGCAACGGGTACTTGCATTGTCATAAGGGCATCTTGTCGAATTTGGAACAGATAAACCTTACCACTCACTCCCATGGGTTTTACCAAAGAGGGGTGTAATTGCCCCATCATACCCACCTCTTTGCCATCTTTTACGATCGCAGCAGACTGACCTGGATGTAGAGATGGGTGCTCACACGGTTCAAAACGAATGTTTGCCAACTGATGACTCATACGAATCAAGGTTTCAACATCCCCTTTTAAATCAAAGAAATCAACCAAACGCTCTTCTTCATCCCAACCAGAAGCCGAAACGTTTCCTACAATAACTCCACCAAACATAGGAATTTGAGTCGCTCCCGTTGGGTCAGAGTCATTTTTATAAAATACCAAACCACTTTCAAACAAACGAACACGAGATTGTTGACGATTTTGATTGTAAGCAACCGATTGCAATAAGCCAGAAAACAGGCTGGTACGCATCGCTTTCATGTCATCTGAGATAGGGTTTTGCAACAGAACGTATGGTAATTCAGGTTCTAATAACTTCTGCTTCGCCTCTTCAACAAAACTGTAGGTAATGACTTCATTGTAACCACGTTGTACCAGAGCGGTTTTCAATGCTAATAAGGACTGCTCAGACTCTGGCAACTCATTCAATGTCATCGGTGCCAACACGGGCGTTTCTGGCAAATTATTGTAGCCAAAAATTCGTCCAACTTCTTCAATCAAATCCATTTCAATCGCCATATCAAAACGATAACTTGGAGCTGTCATCTTCCAACCATCCTCTGTGGTTGAAATATCAAACCCTAATGATTCAAATATCTGCACAATTTTTGAATCTTCAATTTCAACTCCTAAACGACTCATAATCGACTTTCTACGCAATTCAATCACAGCAGGCTGTGGCAAATTCGATTTAGAAATAACCGCCTGAACCTCACTGACTACACCACCCGCAATCTCAGTAAACAGTTGCAATGCTCGGTTCAATGCCCGCTCAGGCAACATTGGGTCAACCCCACGTTCAAAACGGTGTGATGAGTCGGTATGCAAGCCATATTGACGTGCCTTTCCAGTAATCGCAAGCGGTGCAAAGTGTGCACATTCAAAAAAGAGTTTCGATGTTTTATCGGTGACCGAAGTAGGCAAGCCACCCATAATACCTGCGAGCGCAATCACACCGGAATCATCGGCAATCACCAAGCTTTCCTCGTTTAAGGTCAGCACTTTATTATCCAGTGAGGTAAACGATTCTCCTGCTTGAGCCATTCGAACTTGAATATCACCTTGCAACGTGTCTAAGTCAAATGCATGCATGGGTTGACCCAGCTCTAGTAACACATAATTGGTAATATCAACCACTAAATCAATGGTACGCAATCCTGAACGTTGCAATTTTTGCACCATCCATAAAGGGGTCTTAGCCTTCTGATTAAATTCCGTTACCACACACCCTAAATACTTAGGACAGGCCGCAGGCTCTTTAACCTGAACGCCTTGAGAACACACACCAGAAGTCGCGATGGTTTCCAGCGTAAAAGGAACCTTAAAGGGCGCGCCACTGATGGCATGAAGGTCTCTTGCTAAGCCTTCAACACTTAAGCAGTCAGCACGGTTTGGTGTTAAATCTACATCAATTGTACGATCATTTAGATCTAAATACTCACGTACATCCATACCAACAGGCGCATCTTCTGGCAAGACATAAAGGCCATCAACTCCATCATCCAGCAACCCAATTTCCGTTGCGCCACACAGCATACCGTGAGAAGGCACACCACGTAGTTTGGCCTTTTTGATTTTAAAATCACTCGGTAACACAGCGCCTACTTTGGCACAGCAGGCTTTCATACCCACCACCACATTTTTAGCACCACATACAATTTGAACCGGCTCGGTCTCTCCTACATCCACTTGAGTGATATTTAGCTTATCGGCATCTGGATGTTTCTCTACTGACAACACATGACCCACCACCACATGGGTAAACTGTCCAGCAACCGCTTCGACACCATCCACCTCTAACCCAGCTAAACTTAATGCTTCCGTTAATGTATGAGTATCCCAATTTGGATTAACCCACTCTCTTAACCAGTTTTCACTTACTTTCATGCTATCTGTCTCACCGAATCAAATTATTTAAACTGCTGCAAAAAACGTAAATCGTTTTCAAAAAATTGACGTAAATCCTTAACGTTATAACGCAACATTGCTAAACGCTCTACGCCTAAGCCAAATGCCAAACCAGTATACTCTTCGGGATCAATGCCTACATTTTTTAAAACATCGGGATGCACCATGCCACAACCAAGCACTTCTATCCAGCGACCATCGCCAAATAGATCGGTGGCAATATCCACCTCTGCGGAAGGCTCTGTAAAGGGGAAATATGACGGTCTAAAACGCGTTTTTAAATTTTCATCTTCAAAAAACTGACGTAAAAACTCAATTAATAATGTTCTGAGCTGAGCAAAACTGGCATTTTTCTCAACAATCAACCCTTCAACCTGATGAAACATTGGTGTATGGGTTTGATCAGAATCACAACGATAAACACGCCCAGGCGCAATCACTCTTAATGGCGGGTTTTTCGCTTCCATGGTTCGAATTTGCACACCCGAAGTATGCGTCCTTAGCACGGTATTTTCATTAATATAAAAGGTATCGTGCATCGCACGTGCTGGATGGGTTTCTGGAATATTCAACGCTTCAAAATTATGCCAATCATCTTCAATTTCAGGTCCCGTTTCAACATCAAACCCTGCTTTTGAAAATAGCGTTTCAATACGATTAAGGGTACGGGTAACGGGGTGAAGACTGCCTAAATCAACTTGTCGTCCAGGCAAGGTAATATCAATACGCTCTTCCGCCAACTGCTTGGCTAACTTTGCATCGTCCAGTTCTCTTTTCTTCGCATTAAGTATGCCCTGAACCATCTGCTTAGCTTCATTAATAATCTGACCGGCTTTGGGACGCTCCTCTTTAGAGAGCTTTCCAAGCATTTTCATCATACTGGTCAGTTCACCCTTTTTACCTAGATATTGAACTCGAATTTCATCCAGTGCAACCAAGTCGGTTACGGAGTCAACGGCGGTTTTCGCCTGTGAAATAATGTTTTGAAGTTGTTCTTGCATGCTGTAAGTATCCTAAATAGGAAATGATAAGTATTAAACATTTTATTCAATAAATAAAATCTTTAATAATCACCAAGAATGAGATGGGGATAAAGTATTGCCATTAAGCCAAAAAAATAGGGGACCAAAGCCCCCTAAATCAGAATCGGCTAGGTTTCCCTAGCAACACTTCTTACAATGCCGCTTTTGCCTTTTCAGCAATCGCTGAGAAAGCCGCTGCATCATGCACAGCAATGTCTGCTAAAACCTTACGGTCAATTGCAATTTCTGCTCTGTGTAAGCCGTTAATGAAACGACTGTAAGTCATGCCATTCATACGAGCTGCAGCGTTAATACGCGCAATCCATAAACGACGGAATTGACGTTTTTTAGTACGACGATCACGGTAAGCATACTGACCCGCTTTAATAACCGCTTGCTTAGCAACACGAAAAACCTTACTACGAGCTCCGTAATAACCTTTTGCTTGCTTTAATACTTTATTGTGTCTACGGCGTGCGACGACACCTCTTTTAACTCTTGCCATTTTTCAATCTCTCCTTAAGCGTACGGTAACATACGACGAACCATTGCCACATCATGATCATGGATCATGCTTCCTGAACGTAGCTGACGCTTACGTTTAGTCGACTTTTTGGTCAATATATGACGAAGGTGAGATTGTTTGCATTTGAAACGACCTGAGCCTGTTTTTTTGAAGCGCTTTTTAGCACTACTATTTGTTTTCATCTTAGGCATAGCATGAAACTCCGCATTTAAGCCACTCTAAATTAAGAGGACTTGGTTTTAAATAAGATCATTAACATCAATAATCTACTTCGGCACAACGAACAGCACTGAAGGAGCTGCACCAGTAATGTTTACTTCGCCACTTTTCAAAATAATTTGAAAAATGACGCCCTAGACATCCCGACTGTTGTTTAAGCAGTTTTAAATAAAACTACTTCTTCTTTGTTGGAGCAACCATCATTTGCATTTGACGGCCTTCCATCTTCGGCATTTGTTCAATGGTCGCAACCTCTTGAATATCATCCCGAACACGTTCCAACATCTTCAATCCCAGTTCCTTATGAGTGATCTCGCGTCCTCGAAACCAGATGGTTACTTTGACACGATCTCCATTAGCTAGGAATTTCATCAGGTTGCGTAGTTTGACCTGATAATCTCCCTCTTCAGTTCCTGGGCGAAACTTAACTTCTTTAAGCTGCACTTGCTTCTGTTTCTTCTTCGCTTCGTGCTTCTTTTTTTGTTGCTGGTAAAGGTACTTACCATAATCCATAATTTTACAAACAGGAGGATTTGCCTTCGCTGTAATTTCCACCAAATCCAGACCAAATTCCTGAGACTGCTCTAAAGCATCTTTAATGCTTACAACACCTAATGGCTCCCCATCAGGATCAATTAAACGTACTTCAGGTGATTTAATTGCACCATTAATTCTATCTTTAGGTGCTTCAGGTTGTTGTGGTCGGCCGCGGCCTCTACGAATTGCGATAGCAATATCCTCCAGTTTATTAAAAAATTTTTGGTAACGACTCAGCTCACACCTGAATCATTACAGTGTTTATCTATTTAGTCTTCGTCGGTAACGCGACCTAATTTACTAATGTCGTTATTCAGTAAATCAACCAGCTCGGAATAGGTGTAACTTCCAAGGTTATTTCCACCTCGGGCACGCACATTTACCGTCCCGTTTTCCATCTCTTGGTCACCGACAACCAAAATATAAGGAACACGCTGCATAGTATGCTCGCGAATTTTAAACCCTACCTTCTCATTTCTCAAGTCCGATTCGACTCTAAAGCCATGTTTTTTCAATTTTTTTGTCATTTTAGTCACATATTCGCCATGAACATCCGAAATTGAGGCAATTACACACTGAGTTGGTGCCAACCACGCCGGGAACTTTCCTTCATAATGCTCAATCAAAATACCCACGAAACGTTCCAGTGAGCCTAAAATTGCTCGATGAATCATAACGGGATGATGTTTCTCATTATCCTGACCAACATACACGGCATTTAAACGTTCTGCCTGTGTCATTGAAAAATCCAATTGAATCGTACCGCACTGCCAAACTCGTCCAATACAATCTTTCAATTGAAACTCAATCTTAGGGCCATAAAATGCACCCTCTCCTGGTTGCAGCTTATAATCCAACTCCGCTTCTTTTAACGTCTCTTCCAGTGCTTTTTCTGCTAAGTCCCAAACGTCATCCGATCCGACACGCTGCTCAGGGCGTGTCGAAAATTTAATCGCTATATTGTCAAAACCAAAATCGGCATAGGTTTCAAACACGAGATCAATACAGGCTTGCACTTCTTCTTTAATTTGTGCTTCTGTACAAAAAATATGAGCATCATCTTGGGTAAACGAACGTACACGCATGAGACCATGCAGTGTACCTGAGGGTTCATTACGATGCACCGTACCAAATTCTGCAATTCGAATCGGTAGATCACGATAGCTATGTAAATGGCGATTATATACTTGAATATGCCCTGGACAATTCATTGGCTTCACCGCATAATCACGGTTATCCGTCTCCGTGGTAAACATATTGTCTTTAAACTTATCCCAATGACCTGATTTCTCCCACAAAGAGCGATCCATAATCAACGGCGTACGAATCTCTTCATAATCGTTCGCAACCAGCTGACCACGCATATACTCTTCTACCACACGATACAGCGTCGTTCCTTTTGGATGCCAAAATGCCATCCCTGGAGAGACCTCTTCTAAATGAAAGAGATCCAACGTTTTACCCAGCTTACGATGATCACGTTTTTCCGCTTCTTCCATCATAAGTAAATATTCTTTTAATGCGGGCTTACTTTCAAACGCCACACCGTAAAGGCGTTGCAACATTTTGTTATCCGAATTTCCACGCCAATAAGCACCCGCAATATGCGTTAATTTAAGCGCCTTCACAAACCCCATGTTGGGTAAATGAGGCCCCACACACATGTCGACATACTCTTCATGAAAATAAAAACCAAATTCTGTTTCATCTGGTAAGTCTCGAATTAACTCAAGCTTATACGACTCGCCACGTTCAGAAAAAATAGCGTTCGCCTCATCACGAGACAGCATTTTTTTAATGACAGGGTATTTCGTTTTCGCCAGCGACAACATCCGCTTTTCAATTTTCTTTAAATCATCAGGGGTAATTTTATGCTCTAAATCAATATCATAATAAAACCCATTATCGATTACAGGACCAATGGCCATTTTGACATCAGGATACAGTTGCTTTAACGCATGCCCTAATAAATGCGCGCACGAATGGCGCATGATATGAACACCCTCTTCATCACGCATCGTAACAATTTCAAGCGTCGCATCCTCAGCAATTAAGTCACACGCATCAACGAGCTTTCCATTTACTCGCCCAGCAATCGTCGCTTTCGCCAATCCTGCCCCAATACTTTCTGCAACTTGCATTACAGAAACAGCTTCGTCAAATTTTTTGGTAGAACCATCGGGTAAAGTAATGATTGGCATGAATTATTCTCTTCAAATAGTAAATTAAAATTTAGCCAAGCATTTTACCAGTTTCTGACAGCAGTCTAAAGAGGAATCAAAACTATTGTTAAGGACAAGCTTTGTGAATATACGAACGGTAACCATAATATCGCCATCAAGAGCAAAGCATCCTAACTACACTTTAGTTTTACAGTAACAAGAGGTAGCCCCGAAGCCAAACCAACTAAGCTCATAAATATAAAACTTATACGCAGCTATTCACTTTTTCAAACACACGGTACAGGATGCTTAACTCACTCATTATGGTGCATCCTCAACCACATCCTTCTTTTTAATACCCGATTGAGCCTCTAATAAAGAAGGTTTTAATTCAATCACCTTAATAAACACCTCCTCTTTCTTAACCATCCCTAACGTCTGCCTTGCAATGGTTTCAAGAGAGGCGTGATCATTTTGCAGTGCTTTCACCTGCTGCGCTAATTTTGCATTCAGCAAACTCTGTGCTTCAAGGGAGGACTCTAAGGTTTTTAGCTGGTTCTGTAACGCAAAAAGCTCGCCAAGCCCTCCATCGGAGGACAATAAGCGAGCTTGTAAAATCAGAATTAAGATGACCAGTGCGATGTAAATTTTTTTCACACGAGCCTCTCAAATAGAATTTATTTTTTTAGGTTATAGAACGCATTCATGCCAGGATAAACTGCTTCGCTACCGAGCGCTTCTTCAATACGAATCAACTGATTATATTTTGCAATACGATCGGTACGTGAAAGAGAACCCGTTTTTATCTGACCAGCACCGGTTGCCACGGCAATATCCGCAATCACTGTATCTTCTGTCTCACCTGAACGATGAGAGATAACCGCAGTATAACCAGCGGCTTTTGCCATACGAATCGCTTCAAAGGTTTCGGTTAGGGTTCCGATTTGATTAATTTTAATCAAAATTGAGTTGGCAACGCCGTTATCAATCCCTTGCTGAAAGATTTTTGGATTGGTAACAAATAGATCATCACCAACCACTTGTAAACGGTCGCCAAACTTCTCTGTTTGCAACTTAAAACCATCCCAATCCGCTTCATCCAAACCATCTTCAATCGAGATAATAGGATACTTATCAACCCACTCACCTAATAAATCAACCATCTCTTCAGACGTTAAGGTTTTATTTTCAGATTTTAAGAAGTATTTACCATCTTTATACAATTCAGAAGAGGCGGCATCCATTGCGATCATAATATCCGTGCCCGCTTTATAACCTGCATTCTCAATCGCTTCTAAAATAACGGTAATCGCTTCTTCATTCGATTTAAGATCTGGGGCAAACCCACCTTCATCCCCTACCGCTGTGTTATAGCCTTTTTTAGCTAAAACAGATTTTAGTTCATGGAAAATTTCAGAGCCGTAACGTATCGCTTCTGTAATACTGGGTGCACCAACCGGAACAATCATAAACTCTTGAAAATCAACTGAGTTATCGGCATGCTCACCACCATTGATGATATTCATCATTGGAACAGGCATCTGATAATCACCGGTCTTTAGGTAAGCATAAAGTGGCACGCCTTTTGAAGCGGCTGCAGCTTGAGCCGTTGCAATCGAAACGGCTAAAATGGCATTTGCCCCTAAACGACCTTTGTTTTCAGTCCCGTCTAAATCGATCATTATTTGATCAACCGTGGCTTGATCCATTGCATTTTTGCCAATCAATGCGGCTTTAATGTCACCATTAATATTGTTTACAGCACTCAACACGCCTTTTCCACCATAACGTGATTTGTCACCATCACGTAACTCAATGGCTTCTCGCGCACCAGTAGAGGCGCCAGAAGGAGAAATGCCTCGACCAAAAGAGCCGTCCTCTAAAATAACATCCGCTTCTACGGTTGGATTACCACGAGAATCAATTACTTCACGAGCTTTAATATCTTTAATCAATGACATTCTATTTTTTTCCTATTTTCTTAATAATTTTTAAATATTTGGAGCGTATTTTACTATGAATTTATGACGCTAGGATGACAACTTCAATCCAACAGGTTACTTTCAATAAATCCATGCTGTTTAACCAAATCATCTAGTGCTTTCATCGTTTCTAATAAAGGCTTTAGTTGCCCAAGTGGCCACATATTTGGACCATCACTTAGTGCTTTTTCTGGATTGGGGTGTGTTTCCATAAAGACACCGGATACGCCTGCCGCAATTGCCGCGCGCGCTAATACCGGCACCATCTCCCTCTGCCCACCAGAAGTCGTACCTTGCCCACCTGGTTGTTGCACCGAGTGCGTGGCATCAAACACCACTGGACAACCTGTGCGTCGCATTGAGGCGAGACCGCGCATATCCGAAACTAAGGTATTATAACCAAAAGAGGTTCCTCGGTCACAGACCATAATATTTTCATTGCCAACTTCTCGTGCTTTGGCGACCACTTGATCCATATCCCAAGGCGCTTGAAACTGCCCTTTTTTGATATTGACAGGAATCCCTTGGCGACACACATTTTGAATAAAGTTGGTTTGACGCACTAAAAAAGCGGGCGTTTGCATCACATCCACCACGGAGGCAACCTCATCCAAAGGTGAGTCCTCATGCACATCGGTTAATACAGGTATACCAATTTCGTCTTTTACTTTTTGTAAAATACGCAACCCTTCCTCTACCCCTAAGCCTCTAAAACTGGCAGTAGAAGAGCGATTGGCTTTATCATAAGAGGACTTATAGATAAATGGGATACCGACAGACTCGGTTAACTCTTTCAACTTCTCAGCTGTTCCCAACGCCATCTTTTCAGATTCAATGACGCAAGGCCCTGCAATTAAAAACAACGGTTGATCAATACCGACTTCAAAATCACATAATTTCATCTTCAAGCTTCCTTTGTTCTTTTTATTGCGGCCTCAACAAATGCGGTAAAGAGCGGATGCCCATTACGCGGTGTTGAGGTAAACTCTGGGTGAAACTGACATGCAACAAACCAAGGGTGATCGACCACTTCAATTGTCTCAACAAGATTGCCATCTTCTGAGCGACCTGTAAAAACAAGCCCCGCCTCTTCTAACTTGACAACATAGCCATCATTCACTTCGTAACGGTGTCTATGGCGTTCTCGAATCACGGTTTCACCATAGGCTTGATAAATTTTTGAATCTTTGATAATGACACAATTTTGGCCACCCAAACGCATTGTGCCTCCCAAATCGGCCGTTTCATCACGTTGAATTTTCTGACCACTTTCATCGGTCCACTCGGTGATTAATGCGACCACTGGGTGTGGCGTATTTTCATTTAACTCACTGCTGTGCGCATTTTTTAATCCTGCCACATTACGAGCAAACTCTACGACCGCCATTTGCATACCTAAGCAAATCCCTAAATAAGGGATTTTATTTTCACGTGCAAACTGAATCGCTAAAATTTTCCCTTCTACGCCACGCTCACCAAAACCACCAGGAACGAGAATAGCGTCTTTATCCTTCAGAACAGAAAGCCCCGAAGTTTCTAATACTTCCGAATCGATATAGTCAATATTCACGCGGGTATTGGTATGAATTCCAGCATGAATCAAGGATTCAATCAAAGACTTATACGCTTCGGTTAAATCGACATATTTACCCACCATGGCAATTTCAACGGATTTTTGTGGATTTAATTGTGCATTAACCACCGAGTCCCAATCACTTAAATCCAATGATTTATTTTCAATATTTAACCGCGTCATGACAAGATCATCTAACCCCTGCTCATGCAACATCCTAGGCACTGAGTAGATGGTTTTAGCATCCAGTGCATTAATAACCGCTCTTTCTTCAACATTGGTAAACAGTGCAATTTTACGTTTATCACTGGCTTCTAGTGGTTTTTCTGAACGACAAATTAAAATATCCGGCTGAATACCAATCGAACGCAACTCTTTTACCGAGTGCTGTGTTGGTTTGGTTTTCATCTCGCCTGCGACCGAAATATAGGGCAACAAGGTCAGGTGCATAAACAGAGAACGCTCTCGACCTACCTCAAGACTCAGTTGACGAATAGCCTCTAAAAAAGGCAGAGATTCAATATCACCAACAGTACCCCCCACCTCAACCATAACGACATCGTAACCCGCCGCCGCCGCTTGAATTCGATTTTTGATTTCATCAGTAATATGTGGAATGACCTGAACGGTTCCACCTAAATAATCGCCACGACGCTCATTGCGAATAACGGTTTCATAAACCTGCCCCGTTGAAAAACTATTGCGTCGGGTAAAGTGACGCTGCACAAAGCGTTCATAGTGGCCCAAATCCAAATCCGTTTCTGCACCATCATCGGTCACAAAAACCTCTCCATGCTGAAGCGGACTCATTGTTCCGGGATCTACATTAATATAAGGATCCATTTTCAGCATACTTACTTTTTGGCCTCTCGCCTCAAGTAACGCGCCTAAAGAAGCGGAGGCAATACCCTTGCCTAACGAAGAAACCACACCACCTGTTACAAAAATAAATTTAGTCATTTAACACACTTTTAAAAGGTTGAGATACCTCAGAAAAACCTGAGATTTCGAGTAATCAGAATGGGAGGGAATTATAGCCGAAAAGCTTTTTTTCAGCAATGTAATTATTCTCCCCAAACCCCCATAACACGGTAACACGCCTCCTTCGAGAGCGATATTTTTTGAACTGGGGGTTGTTGTTTTTTTCCCTTTACGCCCTCTTCACCAGATACGTTTATTTCCGTGCTTTTTAGGCACGAAGCGCACCCCAAGACACTCACAACCGCACCATGATAGGTTAGAACAGGCCAAAAAGATCGCTCCCAAGGTGGAATTTTATTTTTCTGAAAAAAAGACTTTAATTTTTTTCGGTTCACAACATCTTCTTGTGAAATGTTTCTTACCATCAATCCAGACAAGCGCAAAAAATATTTAAATTCAATTTGAAAATGATAGTGCGCTGTTTGTGCAGGCTTATGAGTACGATGAACAACCAATGTGCGATCATCTAAACACAGCGCTAACGCCTGACCGCCACCCTTAAACAATGACGCCAAATCAATATTACACTCAACCTTAAAACAATAAGGCAACAAACTGTTTTTTAAGAAATAAAGCCTCTTTCCATAAAAGCATAGCTCCCCCAAGGAGGTCTGATAAGAAAATGCATTTTGCCGACTCTTAGCCTGCTGTGCTAACACTTGTTTTACCCAATCATAATGCCTTGCAGAGAGTGTGAGTGTAAACTGCTTAAGCAACCAATAACGTAATGTATTTTTCTGCTCTAACCAATCAAGATCATTCAGCCAATCAAAGTCAAAATAAAACTCAGTGCCTTCCATTTTGGCTAACGCCTGCGCAGCCATTCGATTCAATAATAGTTGCGCTTCCGACATATGATCGGCCGTGCGCGCAAGGCTTTTCTCAACCGCTGGCCAATAGCGACTTAATACGGGAAGAACCTCTTGGCGTACCGCATTACGGCGGTAATGCGTTAATGCATTACTTGGATCTCCCACCCAGTGCAACTTAAAATACTGAGCATACAACTTTAATTGTTGGTAAGGAATCGACAACAATGGACGACAGTGCAATACCTCTCCCAGAACGGTAGAGAGTGTTTTAACATAAGGCATCGCAGCTAAACCAGATACGCCCGAACCTCTCGCTAAATTTAACAAGACCGTTTCTGCCTGATCTCGTTGATGATGCCCGGTGACCAAAATATCCGTATCCAGCTTACATCCTGTTGTTAAGGCTTGATAACGCAACCTTCGTGCAACGGACTCCACCCCTTCTCGTTTAACAGATGTCCATTCAAGCGTACTGGATTTAAAAGGGATTGCCAGTGACAAACAGAATAACGAACAGTGCTTAACCCAGTCAGCAGCGTCCTCTTGTAAGCCATGATCAATATGATGCGCAAGAAGTCGCTCTTTTAAAGCGGACGACTGTGCGAGTAAATGCAATAAAACGGTTGAGTCCAAACCTCCACTAAAGGCGACATGGATAGAAGAAAAGTCAGAGTATCGTTCCGTAAACTCCTTCAGAACCCCTGTAAAACAGCTTAAATGCTCAGGAAGAAAAAGCTCATCATGAGGATCCTCGGTCATAAAAAGCTCAAGCTATCTTAATGAAAACAAAAGAAGGCAGACTAACCTTCAAAATTACCATACGCCATATAACGTTGATAACGAGATTCGAGTAGCTCATCAACCGACTTCTCTTTAAGTTGATCTAACTGAGCAATCAATGCATTTTTAAGATTACTTGCTGCCAGTTGATAATCCCTATGCGCGCCACCTAATGGCTCAGAGATAATCTCATCCACCAAGCCCAGTGACTTCAAACGGGTTGCCGTAATTCCCAATGCTTGAGCCGCATCGGCCGCATTGTCCGCATTTTTCCAGAGTATCGAAGCACACCCTTCTGGCGAAATCACCGAATACGTTGAGTACTCCATCATCATCATGACATCTCCAACGCCAATCGCAAGTGCCCCCCCTGAACCACCCTCACCAATAACGGTACAAATAACCGGCACTTTTAACTCCGCCATCTCAATCAAGTTTCGAGCAATCGCTTCACTTTGACCACGCTCTTCGGCATTAATGCCTGGATAGGCGCCCGGCGTATCAATAAAGGTAATCACCGGCAAGCCAAAACGCTCGGCCATTTTCATTAAACGCAATGCTTTACGATAGCCTTCTGGACGTGGCATCCCAAAATTACGACGAATTTTTTCTTTGGTGTCTCTTCCCTTTTCTTGGGTAATTAACATCACTGGCTGGCCGTCCAAACGTGCGAGACCCGCCACAATCGCTTCGTCGTCTGCAAACGCACGATCGCCATGCAACTCTTTAAAGTCGGTAAAAATCTCAGGAATATAATCCAACGCATACGGACGCTGTGGATGACGGGATAATTTAGCAATTTGAACATCGGTTAACTTTTTAAAGGTCGACTCGGTTAAATTTTTACGCTTCTCTTCTAACGCCGCAATCTCTTGCACCAAATTAACATCTCCCCCATCCAAATGACGTAATTCATCAATTTTTGCCTCTAACTCAGCAATGGGTTGTTCAAAGTCTAAAAAATCAAGTTTCATGGTATTTCCGTCTTATTTATAAGATTCACGTGACAAAGTTGCAGAACATTTTATCAAAAATGCCCTATTCGGATTCACTTTTCTTAACTTGACTCCGAACAAGTTCTTTAACATTCAATAAAACTACAGTAAAATACCCTTAACTTAAACCACAGTAGGTATATATACTTACCGAGAAACTAAAAAGGTCACGACATATGTTTTCAGTACGCTCAATCAATACACTCGCACTTATGGGTAGCATCAGCTTAATACCTCTTTCAGTACAAGCGGCCGATCCTCAAGCACTTGGACTCTCTGGAAGCGGTGAAGCAGGTTACAACAGCAGTACAGGAAATACTACAACCACCAGTGTCTTTGGCGCCATTAAGCTCAACTACAACCAAGTCGATCATGAATTAAAGTCTGTCTTTGAAATCAACTATAAATCTGAAAATAATGTGCAAACACAAGAGCGTTATTTGCTTGACCTGCAACGAAACCATTTTTACGATGAAAGCCGCAGTTACTATAGTTTTGTAGGCGGAAAATTTGAAAACAGTCGCTTTGAAAACATCGACTTAGATGCGGCTCTTTCAGCCGGTTTAGGTAAAGCCTTGTACCAAACAGAACAGACCACTCTAACAGGTGAAATAGGTCTTGGTTATCAATCCATTACCTATACCAGTACTGGAGGCGGTAACAGTACCGATCAAATGATCGGACGATTAAAGCTAGACTTTGCCCACCAAATCAATGAACAAGTCACCTTCACTCAGGATGCACTAGTCCTAACAGGTTCTGAGCGCACAAAACTTGAACTGAATACGGGGGTTAAAGTAAAAGTAGCCGATAGCATGAATGTGAAACTAGCCTATAAATATAGACATAATGACAAACCCGCCACGACTACTCTGAAAAAAACAGACACGCAAACGACCTTAACACTTATTTACGATTTCTAAATAAAGCCGTCTCAATCATTACATTGAAGACCTTTATAACAAAGGCCTTCAATCAAATTAACCCTTTATTTTTTGCGCTTTCACGACTTGCGTTTGCTGATAGATTGTCAACAATGCTTGATGGCGTTCGCTGGTTTTAAATATATCCAGCCCAATCGGCTCGCCCCACAACGCTTGCTCACCACTGATATTGAGCCAAGCTTGCTCACTGACGGCCTGTCCAAACAAACATTCCATCGCATAGGTACTTACCTCGCCATTCAACTGCATTTCAACACCATACTGCAACGCACGATACGCCAGCAACCACGGATTATTAGGCGACATAAAGCACAGTGCATCTTGAACCATTTCAAGCGCATCTTCGTATGCTTGTGCGGCTAAATAACACCAAAACTTTAACTCAACAACCTTCAACTCCGCCCAAAAACTTTTGGGATCAGGCATTAAACCAATTAAAGAGGCCACCCCTTGGTGATCGCTTAATCCGAGTTCATCAATTAAAGCGACCAACCCTAAAAAGTCACCACTTGTATCTAACTCTAATAATGACTCACGCAAAATACGCCCAGTATTTTGATTACTTTCAATCAACTCACTGTTTGGGTAAATTTCAGACATACCCGGTACGACAATTCGACACGCTTCAAAGTCATAATGATTATAATTTGCCACATACACCGAACAGCCTTGCTGTTCAACCTTGCTACAAAGCTGTGACCACTGTGCTTCGGTATCACCAGAAAAATCCCAATGAACAAATTCATAGTCATAAGCGTCTGAAATAAAGTGCCCATGAATCAAACCACTCGAATCAATAAAATGGTTTTCTAGGTTTTCATCTTCCGCCACGACAAAGGTATCAAAAACAGGCATTTGAAAACCATCTAATTGCCCGAGCTGTCGCCCTTGCAGTGACTCGGTTAAGGTACGCTCTAAAGCAACTTCAAACATAGGATGTGCGCCAAATGAAGCAAAACAGAGTCCCGTTTTTTGTTCAAACAGCGTAACGTTAATGACGGGAAACTCCCCGCCAAGCGATGCATCTCTAATGGATAAAACAATCCCCTCTTTATTGAGCGATTGAATCGCCTGAACCACATCCGGATACAACTGCACAATCTCATCGGGCACTTCTGGCAAACAGATATTCTCTCGCATGATTTTATTCTTAACCCAACGCTCAAAAATCTCGGACAATCCTTGTACCTGAGCTTCCGCAGCACTATTCCCTGCAGACAAACCATTGCTGGCATATAGATTACTAAATAAGTTCATGGGAAAGTAAGCGGTTTCACCAGAAGAGACTTCTTGCATGGCTATCGACCGAATTTCATTTTGAGTATCATTAAAGCTTAATAAGTCACAAAACTCGATTTCATTGTTTTCATCATAAAATTCCCATAACTCTTTCGTTAAACACTGCTTAAACGTCTCTCCTGAAAACGATTTTTCATTCGGGTAATACAACCAAGAACCCGCCGCTTCATCAGGCTTCGACTCTAACCAATAGTCTGAAAAAAAATAATTGGTCGACAGACGCTCTAAATACTCACCTAATGCACTGGCAAGCGTTGATTTTCGACTGGTTCCTTTGCCATTGGTAAACAACCCAGGGCAACGTGCATCGTAAATATGCAGTGAAAACACGTTGGTCACAGGGTTTAACCAAGAGGCTTCAACAATTTCAAACCCCGCCTTTTTTAAAATGCGCTGCATGTTGGCAATAGACGCCTCTAAACAATCGTCCTTGCCTTTAATGTAAGTTAATTCACTCACCCTTTACTCTCCAACTTTTTTCACTATGACTTAAAGAGACCACAACACTGAAATAAACCAGCCCTGTTGCCGCACAATTTTTTTTAATTTCGTATTTTGGTCAAACTTGCGTAGAATCAAAGATGAAAAAACCTCTCATCTACTCAAAGGTCTCCAAATATGAAAAACATACCGCTTAAAAGCTACGCTATCCCCCTTGTAATAATCGGTAGTTTACTTAGCTCACAAACCGTTATGGCGGAACCTCACCCTGGCAAGGTGCTTCATGATGACAATAACTGCTTAAGATGCCATGTTGATAAACCCTATAACCCAAGTAAAACCGACTCATTTCCAAAACTCATCAAAAGTGTTCGATTCTGTAATGAAAACTTAGGCATTGGCTTATTTGATGATGAGATAGAAGAGCTTGCAGACTACCTAAACCAAACCTACTATCAACACCCTAAATAATCGAATCGCAATACTTAGAGACCTTTACACGATAGAGTCTCTAAGAAATCTTACCCTGAAATCGAGTAAGGTTTTCTTTAAATTTCTGCATAACAAGGGGGGCTACTTTCTCAAGCCCGTCCTCATAAAGCTGATCCTTAGCGTCGGAAATAATTTTATCAATCGCTTCAAGCAAAAAGTAATACTGACCGTTATTAGGCAACGCCTTCCAATCTCTTACATTTGATTGCCACAGCTGCCTTAACTCATCATCTTGCTCAAACAAAAACAGAACCTTCTTTAATAAATCATTTAAAGGCGCAATGGTTTCATAAGTTTGATAAGGTCGCTGAAAATGATCATAAAAACTCCGTCGATGCTGCTGTGCAAGTTGTAAAGCGGCAACCATCTGGACAATACGATTATCCTGGGCTTCTTTTTCAGCACGCTCTAAACGCTCTACCGTTAACATAGGCGCATCCGATTTCCAGCGACCAAAGACGATGTACAGATTATGACGTTCAATAAAAAAGTGCTTTCCCTCATTGAGTTTCATCACATCCTGTGCTGAAACCAAATACTCTAATCGCTCTTTTTCCAACACCGTTGTATCCTGCCAAACATCCCATGCCGTATCATAAGGAGAGGTTTCATGACCCGAGGCACTTTTTTTGGTCATCGGAACGCAAGATAAACCGTAATCGTGACCCTCAACATAATCGAGTACCGACAAAAAATAATCACCCTTTTCATTTACGCCAGTAATACGACCTACAATAAAGGCATCGTCTTTAATATTGCCTGCAGGGTAAGCCACAAAGACGGTTTCTCCTATTTTAAATGAACTGGCCGCAAACGCATGAATACCCCATAAAAGAGCAATGCTTACACACAGAACACGCCCAAAAAAGAAAAATTTATTTTTCTCCCCCCCTCTCCGAGACATTAATCGGCTTCCTTATTTAAAGACTCCTTAACCGCCAATACATCACAAGGCGCATCATTAATCACCGAGTGCGTGGTTGAACCAATTAATCTTTTAAAACCAGAAAGACCATGAAACCCCATGACAATTAAATCAATGCTATTCACTTTCGCAATAGTAATAATTTCATCACCAGGACTGCCTGAAACACTCATAAAATCCGCTATACCATATTGATCTGCTATTTTTTTCAAGCGCTCTTCAGACGTTTCAAGAAGTGTTTGTGCTAACTCTTCATCCCAAAGTGCAGGCATCCCCATTACGGCAACATCCTCTAATACAGGATAAACTGGGATATCGACCACATGTAACAGTGTAAGCTTTGCGTTCGCTTGTTCAGCCATCGATTGCGCTTTTAATAAGGCACAAAGGCTCTGTTTTGAAAAATCCGTTGCGATCAAAATTCGTTGATAATTTACCATGATGCCACCTCTCGTCTCAGTTACAAATTATTGTCATCAGTTATTCACAATTCTTGTGGATAAAATTGTGTGTAATGCCCTGTTAAACTCAAAAACACCTGTAATTTCTTGGCCTTATCCTATCCTGTTTAATTTTTAAGCAATCATTAAGGTTTCGCTTTTTTTAAACGATTCTGTAACCTTTCTTGAATGGTATCCGCCACGTGATTTCTTAAATAAAGTGGCAGTGCTAACGACTGATCAGTCGATCTTTCATCTAACGCCATTCGTTGTACAATTCGAGCAACCGCGGCCGCTGAAGGCAGAGTTTCAAACCACGTTGAAAATAATGCACTTAACGCAGGGTACTCATTCGCAACATCCCCTAAACCAATACAATCAGGCTCTAACGATTTAAAACGCTCTTCGGCCTCTTCAGGAGAGATCAGACACGCTTCTGAAACCAGCCACTGCTGTGTCTTGACGTTAAAGGTACCCGATTGAAAATAGACTTCTTTCATTCGTGCATCCATTAAAGCACACCATGGAACTTCAACCAAATGAGCGTATTGATCCAAAGGAAGTAACTCACTCAATACCCGTTCAGCCATCGCTTCTAACGAAGATACTCCTATCGTGGGCTTATCCCAACCTAACGCCAGACCTTGCACCACACCTGAGGCAATACGAACCCCTGTAAAAGCACCAGGGCCTTCGCCGTAGGCTAAGAGATCAATCTCCTCTCCCGTTATATTGGCCTCACTCAGCACCTCATCGACCATCTCCAGTACACGAAGCGCATGCTTTTGAGGTAAAAGCTCATAGCGTTCATGCATTTGACCTTCTATGATGATGGCTACGGAACACGCAGCAGTAGAGGTTTCTATCGCTAATATAGCGCGATTATTTATCATTTCTTCTTCCATATTTATATAAACGAGACCTTACACACCCTCTCAGGTTTCTAAATCTGGATCTGATGCAAGCTTCTCTATAGCTTCTTCCACACAATAAACCCACGGAAAATCCGGTAAACTCTCTCGAATGGTTGTGCCATAGCCCTTCGATGATAACCGAGGGTCACATAACATTAATACGCCACGATCCGTCGAATCCCGAATCAAGCGGCCTGCACCCTGCTTCATTGCAATGACCGCTTCTGGCAACTGAAAATGCACAAAACCATTCAGCCCTTTCTCTTTTAAATACGCTTCTCGTGCTTGTACAATCGGATCATCAGGGGGAGCAAACGGAATTCGATCGATAATCACCAGCCTTAAAGCCTCTCCTTTGACATCCACACCCTCCCAAAAACTACTGGTGCCTAATAAGATCGTCTGTTCAGCTTCTTTAAATCGTTGCAACAATACCAGTTTGGGCTGTTCACCCTGTATTAACAACTTACCCTCCCAGTGTTGCTCAAGGATGGCTTTCGCTTCCTGCATCGCTCGATGACTGGTAAATAAAATAAATGCATGGCCATTACTGGCTTTTAAAAGAGGCCAAGCGGCTCTTAAACACACTTTAATATACTGGTCACTTCTGGGCTCGGGTAAACCAATCGGGTGATAGATCACGCCTTGTTTTTGAAAATCGAACGGGCTAGACCAATGACGGGTTTCAGCCTCGCCCAACCCAAGTCGATTCGCAAAATAGTCAAACTTACCACGGACACTTAACGTCGCAGAGGTAAATAGCCATGCGCCGGCAATGACTTCTCTTTGGCGACTAAACGGGGCTGCAACACTCAAGGGAGTTAAATTCAACTTAAATCGTGCCTGAGAGGATTCAATCCAACGAATTTTGTTTTCAGATTTGGCGTTCATCCACTCTTTAAACTGGCCTTCAAAGTCCTTGGCTCGTTTATACACGGCGGTAATTTGCTTTCCTCTCTCGGCAACAGATTTCAGACTTTCAATCAAGCGCGATAAGCTGTCCATAAACCGTTTTGCCACTAACTGAAATGCGGCCTCTTTTTCAAGTTGCTGCCAAGTCCAACGCTTATCCCACTTACCAAGTGATTCATTTAACAATTTAATTTGTTCAGCTAAATGATTCGCTTGTTCAACCAGTTCCACCGACTCAGGTGACTCTAATTTTTGTGCCTGTTTAATATCTCGTGTTAACTCATCCAGCTGACCACGAGTAATTGAAAACCCTAAAAACTGTGCCGCAATATCGGGCATTTGGTGTGCTTCATCAAAAACATACACCTCCATATTGGGTAAAAGCTCTCCAAACCCCTGTTCTCTCAACGATAAATCAGCACAAAACAGGTGGTGATTTACCACCAGAACCTGTGCTTCAGCGGCTTTTTTCTTTGCTTTAGGGTAAAAACAGCCCGACTCCGCATTACAGTCTGCGGCCTGACAAAACTCCAAACGCGCACACACTTTACGCCAGATTGGATCCTCTTCCGCCACCGTATCTAACTCTGATTTATCACCTGATGTTGTGACATTTTCAACCCAATCACGAATCAAGGCTAATTTTTTCCAATCAGAACGACTATGCTGCTCAGCGGTTTCTGTTATTTCCAGTCGCTGAGGGCATACATAGTTATCTCGTCCCTTTAAAATGCATGCCTTACCTTTAACTCCACACGCCTTAAAAAGGGTTGGCATATCTTTTTGAACCAACTGCTCTTGTAAGGTTTTGGTTGCGGTAGAGACCATCACGGTTTTACCCGACAGCAGTGCAGGGACTAAATAAGCAAATGTCTTTCCAGTCCCCGTACCTGCCTCTGCCAATAAAGTCCCCTCTTTTTGGATCAACGTTTCAATCTCATAAGCCATCTCGATTTGAGGTGCGCGAGCACAATAGCCTTCGACGTATTCCGAAAGTGTTCCCCCATCCCCCATCACCTCATCAATACCTAAAGCACACTTAGCTACGGTCTCTACTGGCTCACTGGCTTCTGTTGATTTTAAAGACATATTGAAAGACATCCTCAGGGAGAGATAAAAATGTAGCATTATACCCAAATCCACACTTGGAAACGCGAGATGATATGTAAGGGTTTGTTTTCATAGTGAAATGAAAAATAGTAAGTCGCCCCCATAGGTTCAGTGGCTATTTTACGTTTTAGAATGAAAACAAGAGCTTGTGGAGCATCCCTGTTTCTAAGTGT
>JALSJT010000176.1 GCA_026989175.1 Thiomicrorhabdus sp.
TGCGATTTTTGGGGTCATTAATATGTTGGGAAAACTGCTGGAAAAATACCAACCTGAAAAAATGGCGGTTATTTTTGATGCCAAAGGGCCAACCTTTCGTCATGAGATGTACTCCGAATACAAAGCACATCGCCCACCGATGCCGGATGAACTGCGCTCGCAAATTGAACCCATTCATGAGATTGTAAAGGCTTTAGGCTTGCCCTTATTAGTGATTGATGGCGTAGAGGCCGACGATGTGATGGGCACCTTTGCGCAACAGGCGACCGAAGCAAAATACGATGTCTTGATCTCCACCGGCGACAAAGATTTAGCGCAACTGGTAAATGAGCACGTAACGCTCATTAACACCATGAACAATACCTTTTTAACCCCCGACTCGGTGGTGGAAAAATTTGGCGTACGCCCCGATCAAATTATCGACTATTTGGCGCTCGTTGGCGACAGCTCCGATAACATCCCCGGCATTCCAAAGTGTGGCCCTAAAACCGCTGTTAAATGGTTAACCTCATTTGGCAGTGTCGATAATATTATTGCCAATGCCCCGATGATTGGTGGCAAGATTGGCGAGCACTTGCGTAACAACATCGACCAACTGTTGTTGTCACAAAAACTGACCACCATTAAATTGGACTGCGATTTACCCGTGAACTTGGACGACATTCAACGCCACCCTGCGGATATGGAACGCTTGCAAGCACTGTTTGCCGAATACGACTTAAAAAACTGGTTAAACCAAGTGATGAAAGGGCAAGTGCCGTTTACCAAAACGACGGGCGTGAAAGCACCTGTGCCGATGACAAACAACTCAGATAATTCTTCCCCCCCCCCTCTCAAAACAGCATTGAAAGTGCGGCGGTAAATACGCAACAACACTATGAGACGGTTTATACCATGGCGCAATTTAACCGTTGGTTAGAACGTCTTAAAACCGCCAAACTGTTTGCCATTGATACCGAAACAACCTCGTTAGATACCTTACAAGCGAAAATTGTTGGGCTCTGCTTTGCAGTCGAAAACCCTGAAGATAAAAACAGTCACCTTGCCTGCTATATTCCATTAACACACGACTACGAAGATGCGCCAAAACAACTGGATTTAACCATGGTTTTAGAGCAACTCACCCCTATTCTAGAAGATGAAAATATCCTTAAATGTGGTCAAAATCTTAAGTACGACTGGCATGTGTTGCAAAATCATGGTATCTCGCTCAAAGGAATGCAGTTTGATACCATGCTGGAATCTTACACCCTAAACAGCGTTGCCACACGTCATAACATGGATGATTTGGCGCTGAAATACCTAAACCATCGCACTACCCATTTTGAAGAGATTGCGGGCAAAGGCAAAAAACAACTGACCTTCAATCAGATCGAAATCAAAACCGCCGCCCCTTATGCCGCTGAAGATGCCGACATTACCTTGCAACTTCATAAAACACTTTGGCAACAATTAGAAGCAGAACCCAAGTTAAAAGCAGTATTTACCGACATAGAGATGCCGTTAATGCCCGTTTTAGCACACATGGAGCGCAATGGGATTTTACTCGATACCGACATGCTGGCAAAGCAGAGTGAAGAGATCACCCTTAAACTGGCGGAACTGGAGCAAAAAGCACACTTAATTGCCGGCAGCGATTTTAACTTAAACTCCTCCAAGCAGTTGCAAGTGGTGCTGTTTGAAACCTTAGAGTTGCCTATTCTCAAAAAGACCCCCAAAGGGCAGCCCTCTACCGCAGAACCTGTATTGGCAGAGCTGGCGGAACAAGGGCATGAAATGCCTATTTTAATTTTAGAGTACCGCAGTTTGGCGAAGTTAAAATCGACTTACACCGATGCTCTGCCCAAACAAATTGACCCACAAACCGGTCGAGTACACACCTCTTACCAACAAGCCGTCGCCTCCACAGGACGACTCTCTTCAACGGATCCCAATCTGCAAAACATTCCCATCCGAACCGCAGAAGGCCGCCGTATTCGTCAAGCCTTTATTGCGCGGGATGGCTACCAACTGGTCGCCGCTGATTACTCTCAAATTGAGCTTAGAATCATGGCGCATCTTTCAGGTGACGAAGGCTTGCTCAACGCCTTTGCACAAGGGTTGGATATTCACCAAGCCACCGCCGCTGAAATCTTTGGCATTGAGCTCGACCAAGTCACCACCGAACAACGTCGCAGTGCCAAAGCGGTTAACTTTGGTTTAATTTATGGCATGTCCGCCTTTGGTCTCGCCAAACAGCTCAACGTTTCACGTGGAACCGCACAAGAGTACATCAACCTCTACTTTGCGCGTTACCCAGGGGTGTTGCAGTACATGGAAAACACCAAAGAGCACGCCAAAGAGGCCGGCTATGTTGAGACCTTAAAAGGCCGTCGCCTTTATCTGCCAGACATCAACGCCCGCAATGGCCAGCTCAGACAGTACGCCGAACGCACCGCAATCAATGCTCCCATGCAAGGCACCGCCGCCGATATTATTAAAATGGCAATGATTCAAATAGAGGCGTGGTTAAATTGCACTGAATTCGATATTCAAATGTTGATGCAAGTACACGATGAACTGGTCTTTGAAGTCGCTGAAAACCAAGTAGAAGCGGTCAAAAAAGAGATTAAAACCATCATGGAATCCGCCTTAACGCTAAAAGTGCCATTAATTGTTGAAATCGGTCAAGGTAAAAATTGGGATGAAGCGCATTAAATGACCCAATCATCTAACACCCTAGCCTTAGACGTTCTACAGTCCGTTTTTGGTTACGACAGCTTTCGTACTCAGCAAGCTGAAATCATTGAAAATGCCATTCAAGGACACGACTGTTTTGTTCTCATGCCAACGGGGGGGGGGAAATCTTTATGTTACCAAATTCCCGCCCTTATTCGCTCTGGTACCGCTATTGTGGTGTCGCCTTTAATTGCGCTGATGCAAGATCAAGTCTCGGCACTCAAAGCCTATGGCATTCGAGCAGAGTATTATAACTCCAGCTTAGACCCCGACTCTGAACACCAAGTGATGCGACAGCTGCACATGGGAGAACTGGATTTATTGTATGTATCGCCTGAGCGCCTACTGCAACCCAACTTCTTAAACCAACTGCAAAGCCTGCCTATTGCGCTATTTGCCATTGATGAAGCCCACTGTATTTCACAGTGGGGGCATAACTTTAGACCTGAATACAGTCAAATGGGCGGCCTGCGTGAGCTGTTTCCACAAGTGCCTTTTATTGCACTCACCGCCACAGCGGATCATGCGACCCGCCAAGATATTTTAGACAAACTGCACTTACACCAACCCAAAGTAAATATCAGCAGTTTTGATCGCCCCAATATTCGTTACAACGTGCAGGTAAAAAATAACCCCTTTAAACAGCTCGAAACTTTTTTACAAGACTACACCAATGACTGCGGCATTATATATGCCTTAAGCCGTAAAAAAGTTGAAGAAGTCGCTGAAAAATTAAAGGCCAATGGGTTTAAAGCCAAAGCCTATCATGCAGGTTTGCCCGCCCAAGTTCGACAAGATGTACATCAACAGTTTTTACGTGATGAGGTAGATATTGTGGTCGCTACCGTGGCGTTTGGCATGGGGATTGATAAATCCAATGTACGTTTTGTAGTGCATTATGACCTACCCAAAAGCATTGAAGGTTACTACCAAGAGACTGGGCGTGCCGGCCGAGACGGCTTACCCTCTCAAGCGCTGTTACTCTTTAGTATGCAAGATGTGGTGACCGCCAAGTTTTTTGTTGAGCAAGTGCCTGATGAAGAGCAGCGCCGTATTGAGAGCTTTAAACTCTCCAGCATGGTCAACTTTGCTGAAGCGCAAAATTGTCGCCGTAATGTCCTACTCAACTATTTTGGTGAGTCCAGTCAAAAACCTTGTGGTAACTGTGATGTTTGCATTAACCCCCCTACCCTATTTGATGGCAAAGTTGCGGCACAAAAAGCGCTCTCTTGTGTCTATCGGCTCAACCAGTCTTTTGGTGCCAAGCATGTGATTGATGTCTTAAGAGGCATGGACAATGAGCGCATTCGTGATCTTAATCACAATAATTTAAGCACTTACGGCATCGGTAAAGAGTATTCGGCACACGAATGGAACAGTATTTTAAGACAACTGATTCACTTAGGGTATCTCTTTCAAGACATTCAAAACTACTCAGTGCTTAAGTTAACCGAACACTCGGGTGATTTACTCAAGGGCAAAACAGAGCTAGAACTCGCCTTTCCTAAAAAAGAGGAAAAATCGGGCAGAGCGAACCGCAGTACATCTGGCAAAAAATCCTCTAAAGACAGTCTACTGGATAAAGACCGCGAACTGTTTGAAGAGCTCCGAGTGCTGCGCAAAGAGATTGCAGACAGTGAAGATATCCCCGCCTATCAAGTTTTTGGCGATGCGACCTTGGTTGAAATGGCACAGCAACGCCCGCAAGACGATGCCGGTTTGTTGAAGATTACAGGGGTTGGAGAGGTAAAGTTAGAACGCTTTGGTTTTGAGTTTTTAAACTGTTTAAGGACATACTCTCAAGATAATGTAAAAATTTAACATTTTTTAATTGACTCTGTTTTTTAGATTCCGTATTATAGGAACTGTAAATATATTACATTTTATAGTTATTCAATTAAAAAGGATTTAAAAATGAAACATACAACGCTAAAAAACACACTAAAAGTACTGTTAACAACTTCTGCTATGGCGCTCTCCTTCTCTGCAACCGCTGCTGGTTATGGCGCAATGCAAGGCAATATGGATCGTGCACAATCTGTACAACAAAATATGGAACAGATGAACAGCAATATGGAACGCGCTCAGTCCATGCAACAAAACATGGAGCAGATGAACAGTAATATGGAACGTTCTCAATCTATGCAACAAAACATGGAACAGATGAACAGCAATATGGAACGTGCTCAATCCATGCAACAAAACATGGAACAGATGAACGGCAATATGGAACGCGCTCAAACCATGAAACAAAACATGGGACAGATGGAACAAAATATGACGCGTACTCAAACCATGCAAAGAACGATGCAGCACCTAAACCAAACAACGAATTTGGATCAAGCAACTAACTTGGATCAAGCAGTTAACTTGGATCAAGCAGTTAACTTGGATCAAGCAGTTAACTTGGATCAAGCAGTTAACTTGGATCAAGCAGTTAACCTAGATCCAACAGTTAACTTAGATCCAGCCATTAGCTTAGAGCAAACCGCTGGTTTATAATTAAACGCTTTTTTATAATGAACCCTCCTTAACGTTACTGGCCTTTACGGATTTAAAGGCCTAACAAGGCAAATAAATATGACACTATTTTCTTTTAAAAAAATCCCTTTATTATGGCTATTAATCCCTTTTTCCTGCACCGTTCAGGCCTCTGAACAGAGTGTTACTAAGCTCTCAACGGGGTTTTTCTACTCTTCTGGTCAAAGTGATACCGCAGGCTTAAAAGACACCACCACAACCTTAGTGCCTGTGATGGTATCGGTTAAAAACAACCGCCTCTCCTTTGGTGCTTCCAGCTCTTATCTCTCAATTGACGCTGCCACACTAAAAGAGGAAGGTATGGGCGATACCACCGTTTATATTGCTTATGACTTAACCGAAGACCCTTGGGTATCGGTGAAACTAAAGCATAAGTTTCCAACGGGTGATGAAGCAAAAAGTCTCAGTACAGGTAAAGATGATACCTCTATCCTACTAGACTATTTTTACCCCATTCAAAGCAACACCTCTGTGTTTGCAAACATTGAACATAAGTTTGTTGGTAAAATTGCTGGCATTGAGATGCAAGACACGACCTCTGCCTCTATTGGTACTGGCTATAGTTTTTCCAGTGGGGCAAACGTTGGTGTATCGGTAGATTATCGCCAGTCTAGCTTTATAAACCTAGACGATCAAATTGGAGCGTCTGTCTTTGCAAGTAAATCACTTACAAAAACCGTTAGCCTCTCTGCCTTTGGTGGTTATGACAGCACAGAGACCAGCAGCTTAGGCATGACAATCACTACAAAGTTTTAATAATTATGACTGAAACAACCTCCGCCAGCTCTCTTAAAGAGAAAATTCTTGCTAAGGCGTTAACCGCAATGTTAAGGCCTTTAGTGCGTTTATTAATCCATCAAAATATCACTTATCCTGGATTATTAAACTTATTAAAAAGCATCTATGTCGAGGTGGCTGAAGCGTCGTTTGAAATTAAAGAAAAACGGTTAACCGACAGTCGAGTCAGCCTGTTAACGGGGGTGCATCGTGGCGATGTTAAACGTATTCGCAGTGAACATTTGGCTAAACCGTCTGAAAAAGAGATTAAAGCCAGTTTAAGTGCTCAAATCATGTCGGTTTGGACGGGACATCAAGCCTATCTTAATGCCAAAGGGGAACCTGAAAAACTGTATCGATACGCTCATGAAGGAGCGCCCTCTTTTGAAGAGCTGGTACACGCTATCTCAAAAGATAAGCACCCTCGTTCTATTTTAGATGAGTGGCTACATCAAGAGATGATTGAGCTAACCAAACAGGATGGCAAAGAGTTCGTTACGCTGGTTCAAAAAGGCTATATCCCTGAAGAGGACTTTGAAGAAAAGTTGTTTTTTGCGGGTAAAAATATTGGAACCCATCTAAGTGTTGTCACCCATAATTTAGAGGGACAACAACCCGCTCTATTTGATCGTGCCGTCTATTATCATCAACTGACAGAAAGCTCGGTTGATGCCATTGAAAAAGCCTCTAAAGAGAAGTTAATGGCTGCATTAACCGAAATAAATCAACTTGCCAGCCAGTTACAAGAGCAAGACAAACAAGCCAGCGATGCTCAACACAGTATGCATGTGGGCGCTTATTTTCATCGTTCATCCAAAAGCGAGCCTTAAAGAATGAATCACCTACCTCGCCTTTATCGTACCCTCTTATCACTTTTATGGATCAGTGCGCTGCTCATCATAACCGCTTGCCAGTCAAGTCCCCCCTATCAAATGGCGCGTTCTGCCCACTTAGCCGATGATAATAGCAGCGGGTTTGGTGGTACAGGCCACTCCTCTTCTGGCTTTGGCGGTACCGGTATTATTGGCACTATTACCGAATTTGGCAGCATTTGGGTCAATGGCATAGAGATAGAGTACGGCGACTTAACCGCCATTACTTCTGATCTAACAGAGAAAGACAGCTTAAAGCTTGGGCAACAGGTTATTTTAGAGACCTTACCAAGAGAGGATAAAACCTTAACCAAGGCGATTCATATTTATTACCCTATTGCCGGAAAAATAACCGCCTTAACAGAAGATCAACTGGTGATTGATGGTCAATATCGTATTCAAATAGAAGAGAGTACCCATTTTGATTCAAATTTAACCCTTAAAAAAGGCAACTTTGTTTCGATTAATGGTCATCAAGTCGCACAACAAACCTGGTCTGCAACCCGCGTTAACCATAATCCAAAACAGCAACGTTTTGCTCATACGCTGCCCACAAAAATGTTTTCAGACAAGATTAAACGCGTCATTATTGAAGCCAGTTTTTCACAACTAAATGCTTGGAAAAATCACTTTAAAATCAATGAAATAAAACTTACCCCCCCTAAAAATAACCAACCTATTATTTTAGAGGGTGTTTGGAAACAGGGCAAAATTATGCCAACCAAAATGATGCATTACAGTGATTTTTTAACACAGCAACATGGCGATAAGATGAACAGAATGCCTGCTCATTTATCGCCCAAAGAGTTGATGCAGTTACAGCAGAATCAAAGTGATATGATGCGGTTACAACAAGAACAAAAAGGGATGATTCAAGATCGAATGGAGCAGATGCATCAACTGCAAAACTTAAAAGATCAGATGGAACTACAACGCAATATGAACCATCAAATGCGGGGAAGATAAAAACTTCCCCCCTCCTAAAGAATCTAAATCATTCACTAATTAAACGTTCTAAAGTTCTTCTTTTTCACCTTCTTTTTCACTGTTTTTGTGGCGGGTTTGGTTGTTTTTTTCACTTTAATCGGGCGTTCATACTCCATCCATTCATCTAACTTATTCCACACCTGTTCTAAACCATCACGTTTTAACGAAGAGAACAGTTGTGCGCTCGCCATAGGGTATTCTGCTTTTAATAAGGTCTGTAGTTTTAACAGACTGGCTTTTGCAGGCCCTTTTTTAAGTTTGTCGGACTTGGTTAATAAAATATGAATGGGCAACCCTAAAGACTCTGACCAATCCAACATTTGTAAATCAATGTCCGTCGGTGGCATTCGACAATCCATTAATAAAATAAGCCCTTTTAACGCTTTGCTTTTCTCAATGTACTCAGATAATCCAGCCTCCCAAGCACGTTTAATTTTGACATTCACTTTGGCAAAACCATAACCCGGTAGATCGACCAATGCGCGGGTTTCATCCACTGGAAAAAAGTTAATCAGTTGAGTTCGTCCGGGCGTTTTACTGATACGCGCTAAACTTTTTTGTGAGGTAATAACATTCAAAGCACTGGATTTTCCAGAGTTAGAGCGTCCTGCAAAAGCAACTTCATGCGTTAAGTCATCCGGACAAAGTGCCAAGGTTGGCACACTTTTAAGGTAGGTAGCTTGTTGATATAAAGGGTGTTGCATAGTTTTAATTTTTCCCAAATATTAAGACTTTATCAATAATGTACATAAGTATATACTCTATGCTATTTTTAAACGAATCTATCCTATTCATTACGAGGTTAAAAACAATGTTACGTCGAAAATTACTCTCTTCTTTTGCCGGTCTGTTTATTGCAGCCACATTAAGTACCTCTGCCCTAGCCGATAATTCAGGTTTATTAGCCGGTGTAGAGTACAAAAAAGTCAATAAAGAGCAATCCATTGCCCCTTTTAAAATGAAGGTGGTCGAAGTCTTTTTATACACCTGCCCTTCTTGTTATCACCTAGAACCCAGTTTAGAAAAATGGCTCGAAACCAAACCTAAAAATGTTGAATTTGAACTGATGCCCGCTATTTTTAATAAACCTAAATTTGTCTTTTTAGGAAAGGTTTTTTATACCTTAAAAGAGCTAGGAATTTTAGATAAAGGACACAAAGCGTATTTTGAAGCGATTCACCGTGACAATAGACAGATATATACAGTAGAGGCACTGGCGGACTTTTTTAGCCAATATGGTGCCGATAAAGCGAAATTTATTGCGACCTTTAATAGCTTTAAAGTCGATCAACAGGTTCGAAAAGCCCGTCAACTTACCGTTGATTATGGTATTGAAGGTGTTCCAACGATTGTGGTAAATGGTAAATACCGTACCGATGTCCCCATGGCTGGTTCGCCTGATGAACTTTGGGAAGTGGTCAATAAATTAACTAAAATGTAACGTTTTACCCTCTACATTTTCAAAAAAAGGGGCTTTTGCCCCTTTTTTTATCCCTTCATAAAAAAATTCACTGAGACCTTTGCACGAGAGGGACGCGAGAGAGAAAAGAGATAAAATTTGGCTGATTGAGACGGAAATCGCAGGGAATAGCTAGCTATTCGCAAGGTTTTCAACGAAAATCAGATATATTTTAGCCTTTTTTATCCGTGTATCCTCTCGTGCAAAGATCTCCACTTACATTTAAAATGCCATTACCTAAAAAATACGCTATAAATCCATTATTATGGAAAGCTAATTAAAACAGAGAACCACATGAAAGCCGCTAAACTATTTGTAAAATGCTTAGAGAACGAACAAGTCGAATTTATTTTTGGTATTCCTGGGGAAGAAAATCTGGATGTTATGGATGCACTCCTTGATTCCGATATTGAGTTTATTACCACTCGACACGAACAAGGCGCCGCCTATATGGCTGATGTATACGGCCGTTTAACCGGTAAACCTGGCGTGTGCCTCTCTACCCTAGGGCCTGGAGCCACAAACCTTGTAACAGGCGTAGCGGATGCCAATATGGACAATGCGCCTTTAGTGGCTATTGCAGGGCAAGCTGGCACCTCTCGTTTGCATAAAGAGTCTCACCAAGTCGTAGACTTAGTCAGTATGTTTAAGCCCATCACCAAATACGCCGCACAAGTATTAGAACCCGATACTATCCCTGAAATTGTTCGTAAAGCCTTTAAATTAGCGGAAGCAGAAAAACCCGGTGCCACCTTTATTGATCTGCCTGAAAATGTCGTTGAAATGGATTCTCTTGAGTCCCCGCTGCCCGTCAGTATTAATCGACTCACTTTTGCCGATAAAGCCTTAGTGACCGAAGCCGCTCAACTGGTTAAAAAATCAAAAAACCCATTAATTTTAGTGGGCAATGGCGCCGTAAGATCCCGCGCCAGTAATGATATTAAGCAATTTATTGATACCCATAAAATTCCTGTGGTTAATACCTTTATGGCCAAAGGAATCATCCCTTTTTCACATGAGATGGCAATGGGAACCGCAGGGTTACAAAAAGGCGACTATGAAAATGGTGGTTTTGCCAAAGCGGATCTTATTATCTGTGTTGGGTTTGATATGGTGGAGTATCACCCTCATCTTTGGAATCCAAATAAAGACC
>JALSJT010000177.1 GCA_026989175.1 Thiomicrorhabdus sp.
AAATATAGCACTCATTTTTACGCTATGCAATGACAATTGTTGATTCAATCTGTAAACTGTGGCAAAAATGTGAATAATCTGTGGGTAATTTAAAAATTATATGGCAAATGTAAGAATGGTTGAGGTGACGGAAGAGGATGAAGGTCAGCGAGTGGACAACTTTTTGATGCGACATTTACGAAAAGCACCTAGAACCTTAATTTATCGTATTATCCGTAAAGGGGAGGTGCGGGTCAATAAGGGGCGCGTTAAAGTCAGTACTCGGTTAAAGGCTGGGGATATGGTTCGTATTCCACCGGTTAAGGTGCCTGAAAAGATTGTGGTAAATGAATCCGATGTGCCTAATGCTCAATTGCTGCGCATTGAGACCAGTATTTTATTTGAAGATAAAGATTTAATGGTGATTAATAAGCCTTCTGGTATTGCGGTTCATGGCGGGGGAGGCGTTAATTGGGGGTTGATTGAGGTTCTTCGTATTTTGAGACCACTTGCTAAGCGTTTAGAGTTGGTTCACCGTATTGATCGAGATACCTCTGGTTGTTTATTGGTTGCTAAGAAAGCCTCAATTTTAAAGGACCTTCATGCGCAAATTAGAGCGAATAAATTTGATAAACGCTATTTAGCCATTGTGATGGGGCAGTGGCCTAAAAATGTACAAAAAGTCGATACTCCTTTGCGTAAAACACATTTAAAAGAGGGGGGGTGGCATGTGTCGGTTGATAAAGCTGGCAAAGAGGCAATCAGTTATTTTAGACTGGAGCAGCACTTGAATGGCTGTGATTTGATGTCTGTTAAATTGAAAACCGGTCGGACGCATCAAATTAGAGTGCATGCCTTAGCACAAGGCTGTGCGCTATTGGGGGATGATCGTTATGGCGATCGTGAGGTGAATAAGCGTTTTCGAAAACTGGGTATGAAGCGCTTGGCATTGCATGCGCAGTTTTTAGGGTTTACGCATCCCGCAACCCAAGAGTGGGTTGAATTTGAATCCCCACTCTATTCGGATTTTAAGAAAATTATAAAAACATTAGAAAAGTGAAGAGAGATGACGAAAAAATATAAAGCGGTTATTTTTGACTGGGATGGTACCTTAATGAATTCTGAGAATCGTATCGTGAATTCAATTCAACACGCGGCAAAAGCGTGTGGTTTTCCGGTGTTGTCTCAGCATGAATCGAAGCAGATTATTGGGCTAAGCTTAGAAAATGCAATTTTAGGCTTATACCCCGAAGCCGATCAGCATCAAGTGGTTGCGATGGCAGAGGCTTATACGCAGTTTTTTTTAGAAGAGTGTGATGTGCCGATGGAGCCGTTTGATGGTGCGGAATCGTTGTTATTTAATTTGAGTCAGTCGGGCGTTAAGTTGGCGGTTGCAACGGGCAAGAGTCGTAAAGGGTTAAATCAAATACTGAAAGAGAGTGGTTTTGGTGTCTATTTTGATATGACTCGCACGCCGGTAGAGTCGGCTTCGAAACCCGATCCATTGATGTTAGAGCAAATTTTAACCGAGTTTAATCTATCGGTAGACGAAGCGGTAATGATTGGTGATACGACCTTTGATATGGAGATGGCACAAAATATCGGCATGGATCGTGTGGCGTTGAGTCATGGCGTACATCAAATGGAGGTGCTTTCACCTTATCATCCCGTTGCGGAACTGGATTCATTGCAAGCATTGAATGCTTGGTTGTTGCCGCGACTCTAGCTCTCGGGCAGTCTCCTAGTTTTTTGTTTTGAGCGGCAGTTCATACCCCATTTGATAAAAAATGTGGGTAAGCTCTATTAACGGTAAGCCAATTAAAGCGTTTGGGTCTTTGCTGGTAATTTTTTCAAATAGGGTAATGCCGAGCCCTTCTGATTTAAAGCTTCCCGCACAGTTGAGTGGCTGCTCCATTTCGATGTAATTTTCAATGACCGTTGTGGAAAGTTTTCGAAACTGTACTTGCGTAACGTCCATCGCTTCAAAAACCTGTTGATTTGTGGTGTTGATGACTGCAAGCCCAGTATAAAACGTAATCGTTTGCTGGCTAAATTGCTGTAGCTGTTTGATGGCATTGGGTACGGTGTGGGGTTTGCCAATGGCTCGGTTTTGGAACACGGCGCACTGGTCTGAGGCGATAATAATATTATGGTTGTGGGCGCGTTGCGCGATCTCTAGGGCTTTTGCTTTGGAGAGCCGGGCAACCATGGCTTGTGGTGTTTCATTGCTTAAAGGCGTTTCGTCTATGTTGGGGGCGGCTTGCTCAAAAGGGAGGTGAAGTTTGTTGAGTAGCCGTGCTCGAAAAGGGGAGGTCGACGCTAAAATAATGTGTGGCAAGGTCATGTTTGACTCTCTTTGTAACGAAAAATAGGGGTTATATCATAGGTGCTAATGTTGCCGACGATACGGGGTGATAAAAAACGCTGTTTTTTTACGTTATTTTTTGACTTAATCAAACGATAGCGGTATCATTCGCGCCTATGTTAGACAAGCTACCTGAATTTATTGATCCAATTAACGCGGTGAACCATAATAAACAATTCGTGGGGCGTGTCAATCAAAGCCGTTTAAAGCGTTTGGTTGAGCTAGTTGGGGATTCTGAACGTGATGTTCAGGTCGAACTGAATTTTTATTACGATAGAGTCTTAAAATTTCCCGCTTTTACCATGAAGTTGGAAACGGTTCTAGCGTTACAGTGTCAGCGTTCGTTAGAGATGTTTGATCTTTTGATTCAGTCAGAGGTTAAAGGTGTTTTTACCGAGTCGCTTGCATTGACAAAAGATTTGCCGGCAGAGATTGAAGTGTTTGAGTTAACAGAGGATAAAATGTCCTCTTTTAACTGGGTTGAAGAGGAGTTGTTGTTGTCGGTGCCACTTGCACCCATTAATGACTCAAGTTCAATGCACTATGAGAACGTGGATACCTCAGAGGCTGCCGATGAGGCCAGTACTGAAAAGTCAAACCCGTTTGCTATGCTGCAAGCGTTAAAAAAATAGAATATAACGGTTCAGAACGCCTCTGAAACACGCCATTTCTGTGTTAAAAAATAGACACTTACATTTGTAAACTTATATTTTTTACCTTGAACGGACGAATTTCAGAGGCGTTCTGAATCGTTATTAGATAGATATTTCATAATAGAAAGATTTTAGGAGAATACCATGGCAGTACAAAAGAGCCGTAAAACCCCATCAAGACGTGGAATGCGTCGTTCACATGATGCGCTAGATGCACCAACGCTAACGGTTGATGAGACGACTGGTGAAGTTCACCGCCGTCATCATGTAACGGCTGATGGTTACTATAAAGGTAAAAAAGTCGTTCAAGATAAGGCTTAATTTATTTTGGCTATCAAAATTGCCATCGATGCGATGGGCGGTGATCATGGCTTGCCAGTCACCGTTCCAGCGTCCCTCGATGCACTCAAAAAATTCTCTGATATTCACATTGTTTTGGTCGGTAAAGAGGACTTAATCAATGCGGAACTTGCAAAATACTCCTACGATACCGCTCGTCTCTCTATTCAGCATGCTGAACAAATCGTTGAGATGGATGACCTCCCTTCTGATGCGTTAAGAAAGAAAAAGAAATCTTCGATGCGTATTGCTTTAAATTTGGTAAAAGACGATCAAGCACACGCCTGTGTCAGTGCGGGTAATACCGGTGCGCTCATGGCGACCGCTAAGTTTGTCTTGAAAATGTTACCAGATATTGAACGCCCAGCGATTTGTACCACCATGCCAACCATGAAAGGGCATGTGCACGTATTAGACCTTGGTGCAAATGTAGGGTGTACTGGTGAGCAGTTAGCACAGTTTGCAATGATGGGCTCGGTACTGGCAAAAGCGGTCGATGATAATGCTTCGCCTAAAGTCGGCTTATTGAATATTGGCGAAGAGGAGATTAAAGGTCACCAACGCATTAAAGATGCGCACCTGTTACTCCAGATCCCAGGAATTAATTATATTGGATATGTGGAAGGGAATGATATCTTTAAAGGGGACGTGGATGTTGTTGCGTGTGATGGCTTTGATGGAAACATTGCGTTAAAAGCAAGTGAAGGCGTTGCCAAAATGATCTCTTTCTATTTAAAGGCCGCATTTCGTAAAAATTTACTGACCAAGCTCGTGGCGGTGATCGCGTACCCTGTTTTAAAGTCCTTTAAAGATAAGGTTGATCCGGGACGTTATAATGGTGCCTCTTTACTCGGCTTACGTAAAATTGTAATTAAGAGCCATGGTGGAGCTGATCAGGTGGCCTATTTTTATGCGATTGCGGAAGCAAGGCTAGAAGTGAATAAGAATGTTCCAGAGTTAATCTCATCAGAGGTCTCTAAATTGATTAAACAACAAGCGAATGAGTGTGTTGTTGAGTAACCCCTGTTTTTTATTTTAGAAAGCACTCTCCTGTCTTTTTTAAAACCGAGTAATTATGAATCAAAAAGTCTATAGCCGTATTGCTGGCACAGGTAGCTACCTACCTGAAAAAATTCTTACTAATGCGGACCTTGAAAAAATGGTCGATACCAGCGATACGTGGATTCGTGAACGAACCGGTATTGAGCAACGTCATATTGCCGCAGAAGGTCAAACCACGTGTGATTTAGCCGAGCAAGCTACGTTAAAAGCGCTGGAAACGGCAGGACTGGATGCCAGTGTCATTGATTTAATTATTGTCGCCACAACTACACCAGATAAAACCTTTCCCAGTACCGCCTGTTTATTGCAACAGCGTCTAGCCATTCACGGTTGTCCTGCTTTTGATATTCAAGCGGTTTGTTCGGGTTTTGTTTATGCTTTAAGCGTTGCCGATCAGTTTATTAAGACGGGCATGGCAAAGTGCGTATTAGTGGTAGGAGCTGAAACCTTGTCTCGTATTACCAATTGGAGCGATCGTAATACGTGTGTTCTATTTGGTGATGGTGCGGGTGCCGTTTTACTGCAAGCCTCTGAGCAAGTCGGTATTTTATCCACGCATATTCACGCCGACGGTCAGTACGAAGATTTGTTGCATGTACCCTCTGGAACTTCTAAGTTACCGACAACGGGATCGATTGAAGAACGTACCATGAATATGAAAGGCAATGAGGTCTTTAAGGTGGCGGTGAATACCTTGAGCCGTATTGCCAAAGAGACGCTGGAAGCCAATGGACTGCAAAAAGAGGATATTGATTGGTTAGTGCCACATCAAGCCAATTTACGGATTATTAAGGGTACGGCTAAAAAATTAAAACTCTCTCCTGATCAAACCGTGATTACCGTGCATAAACACGCAAATACCTCCAGTGCTTCGGTACCGATGGCGTTGGATGAGGCGATTCGAGATGGTCGAATTCAACGAGGCCACATGTTACTGCTCGAAGCGTTTGGTGGTGGGTTTACATGGGGCTCGGCATTAATTCGTTATTAATAACCTGTAACGATTTAGCTTACACCCTGAA
>JALSJT010000178.1 GCA_026989175.1 Thiomicrorhabdus sp.
CCTGAAGCGTTAAAATTATTTTTTAAGTAGGTATTTTAGTTATGTCGTATGCATTTGTTTTTCCAGGTCAAGGGTCACAGTCGGTTGGAATGCTCGCGGAGCTTGCCGCATCTCACACTCAAGTCTCTGAGGTGTTTGATGAAGCGTCTTCGGTGCTGGGGTGTGATTTGTGGGATGTCGTTCAAAATGATTCTGAAGGAAAGTTGAATCAAACGGATGTGACACAACCTGCCATGTTAGCCGCAGGCATTGCAGTGTATCGTGTCTTGACTGCCCAAAAGGCATGTTCTCCCGCCTTTATGGCGGGCCACTCATTAGGCGAGTATACCGCTTTGGTTGCCAGTGGCGTAATGACATTGGCACAAGGTATTGAGTTGGTTTCAACCCGTGGGCGTTTAATGCAGACTGCGGTTCCTGCGGGTCAAGGTGCGATGGCGGCGATTCTTGGGTTAGAAGACGCCCAAGTGGTTACTGTCTGTGAACAAACAGACGGCGTGGTCGAAGCGGTTAATTTTAATTCACCGGGCCAAGTGGTGATTGCAGGCAATAAAGCAGCAGTGGAAGCGGCAATGGCATCGGCAACCGAAGCGGGTGCGTCTCGCGTGGTGCCTCTGCCAGTCAGTGTGCCTTCACACTGCTCTTTAATGAAGCCAGCAGCAGAGCAGTTGGCGGAAAAATTGGAAGGAATGGCGTTTAATATGCCTACCGTTCCCGTTTTGCACAATGTTCAATTCAGTGAAGCAAAAGACGTTGATGAGATTAAAGCGTTGTTGGTTCAGCAATTGTATCGTCCTGTTCAGTGGGTTGAAACCGTCAATGCCATGAAGCAACAAGGTGTCGAGTCGTTATATGAGCTAGGCCCAGGTAAAGTTTTGATGGGTTTAAACCGTCGTATTGACCGAAAAATGAAGGTACAACCTGTTTTTGATGGCACAACACTCGAAAAAGCGTTAGCAAGTTTGTAGAATTGCCAGTATCATTATAGGATTGAATTAAATAAAAACGTTAGGCAGGGAAGACATGTTAACAGGAAAGGTTGCATTTGTTACGGGGGCAAGTCGCGGAATTGGTAAAGCAATTGCATTAGAATTAGCCTCACAAGGTGCGATTGTGATTGGGACGGCAACGTCAGAAAGCGGTGCAGACAATATATCGGCTTATCTTAAAGAAGCGGGTGCGCAAGGTGCGGGCAGATGCTTAAATGTCACCGACGGTGAGATGATTACCTCGGTATTAGCAGAAGTTACCAAGACATTCGGTGTCCCAACCATTTTGGTGAACAACGCAGGCATTACCCGCGATAACTTATTGATGCGTATGAAAGATGACGAGTGGGATGATATTATTCAAACCAACTTAAGTTCGGTTTTCCGTATGAGTAAAGCCTGTTTGCGCGGCATGATGAAGGCCAAAGGGGGGCGAATTATTAATATTGCCTCCGTGGTCGGTGTGATGGGAAATGCCGGTCAAACCAACTATGCCGCAGCGAAAGCGGGTATTATTGGGTTCAGCAAGTCATTAGCCAGAGAGGTGGGAACTCGGAATATTACCGTTAATACCATTGCGCCTGGGTTTATTGATACCGATATGACGCGTGGTTTACCTGAAGAGCAGCGAGAAGCCTTAACAAAACAAATTCCATTGAGTCGCCTTGGTGCGCCAGAAGATATCGCTAAATCGGTCTCTTTTTTGGCGGGCGAAGGCGGCTCTTATATTACAGGTCAAACATTGAACGTAAATGGCGGCATGTATATGGTTTAAATCATTTTATTCTCATTAAAATGAGGAGAATGGTAAATTAATGTTTGATAAGACTTGAAAAACGCTGGGTATAAAGCGAGAATACGTCAAAATTAAGAACATTTTTGAAAATAACTAAGTTGGAGAATTCCATGAGCAGTATTGAAGAACGCGTAAAAAAAATTGTAGTTGAGCAATTAGGTGTAGAAGAAGACCAAGTGACAGCAGATGCTTCTTTTGTCGATGATTTAGGTGCCGATTCTTTAGATACCGTTGAGTTGGTAATGGCATTGGAAGAAGAGTTTGATTGCGAAATTCCAGATGAAGAAGCTGAAAAGATTTCTACATTGGCGCAAGCAACTGCTTACGTAAACGCTAACCTATAAGTTTTTAGGTTTTGCAGTAAGTTAAAAAAGCCGTATTTTACGGCTTTTTTTGTTTCTACCTAAATTTACTTTTTTACTTTTCAAATGGTTTGGGTATATATATACCCGTTTTAAAAAGAGGATGTTGGTTTGAGTAAACGTCGAGTGGTTGTAACAGGTGTTGGTGCTTTGTCTGCGGTTGGGTTAACGGTTGAAGAGAACTGGAATAACTTGGTTGCTGGAAAAAGTGGCATTGACTATTTGGATAAGTTTGATACCGATGCGTACACCGTTAAATTTGGTGGTGTCTTAAAAGGCTTTAATGCCTCAGACTATATTTTGCCCAAAGAAGCTAAAAAAATGGATCCTTTTATCCATTACGGTATTGCCGCTGGCGCACAAGCTATTCAAGATTCTGGACTGGAAATTACCGAAGAGAATGCCACACGTATTGGGGTGTCCATCGGTTCAGGCATCGGTGGCATTGGCTCCATTGAAACCCAGCACAGCACTTATTTAAAGTCTGGCCCGCGACGCGTTTCCCCCTTTTTTGTGCCCAGCTCGATTATTAATATGATTTCGGGCAACCTCTCGATTATGTTTGGTTTGAAAGGGCCAAACTTAGCCATCTCAACCGCCTGTGCCACAGGCACACACAGTATTGGTGATGCCGCGCGTATGATCGAGTATGGTGATGTCGATGTGATGGTTGCGGGTGGTGCAGAACATGCAACCACGCAACTCGGTTTGGCAGGATTTGCTGCGGCACGCGCCTTGTCTACCCGAAACGATGAGCCGCAAGCTGCCAGTCGTCCTTGGGATAAAGACCGCGATGGTTTTGTGTTAAGTGATGGTGCGGGTGCATTGGTACTGGAAGAGTACGAACACGCCAAATCCCGTGGTGCCACCATTTATGCCGAAGTGCTTGGCTTTGGCATGAGCGGTGACGCTTATCACATGACACTGCCCTCAAAAGGGGGCGAAGGGGCTGGGCGTTGTATGGCGACGGCATTAAAAAATTCCAACGTGGATATCACGCAAATTGACTATATCAATGCACACGGTACCTCAACCCCAGCAGGAGATTTATGTGAGACCAGTGCGGTCAAATCTATTTTTGGTGCACATGCGTACCAGTTAGCGATGAGTTCAACCAAATCAATGACCGGTCATGCTTTGGGTGCAGCGGGCGCAATGGAAGCGGTCTTTACGGTGCTGTCCATCAAACGCCAAATTTTGCTACCGACCATTAATTTAGAGAACCCACAAGAGGGGTGTGATTTGGATTATGTTGCCAATGAAGCGCGTGATGCTAAGGTTGATTATGCGCTCTCTAACTCCTTTGGCTTTGGAGGCACCAATGCAACACTGGTGTTCGGAAAAGTTTAACGGCTTATATTATGCCAACCTCTGACACTACATTGGCGCTGATGATACGCGCCATTGCCCTACCTAACAATGTCTCGATTGATCTCTCTCAATTGCATGAACTGAACCCTGAACGCTACCCTTTTTTACTCGAAAGCGTGGCAAAAGGGGGATTGGGTGAGTTTGATATCTTATTTGCCTATCCTCAAGAGACGATTCAGCTGAATGAATTGAGTGGTCAATCTAATTTTCTAAATCAAGCCGCCAGCGATTTTGAACGTTTAAGGGTGGACGCTTCGCTGAATGAAGCGGGACTTCCCTTTACTGGCGGTTGGTTTGCCTATTTTAGCTATGATTATGCCCAAGTCGTTGAACCGGTCTTAAACCTACCAACGTCTAAGTTTCCTTTGGCCGTCTTAACGCGTATTCCTGCCGCCGTGATGGTAAAACACAGCACGCAAGAGCTGTTTGTTGTTGCTGAACCAGAATATCGTGAGGCGTTAGATCAAATGGCGGCGGACATTCAAAAACTGGCCACACTTGATTTCTCCCCCTCCCTTGTTAAAGCCACGCACGCTACCGAAGAGCCTGACGAAAAGTATTTACAAGGCATTCAAGCGATTAAAGAGTATATTTTGTCGGGCGATATTTTTCAGGTCAATTTATCGCGTCAATGGCAGGTTTCGTTGGCGAAAAATGTCAACGCCTTAGCGGTATATCGTGCCCTGCGCGCAAACAACCCAGCGCCCTTTGCGGCATTGGCAAATTTTAAAGATCAACATGGGCAGCCTTGGCATGTGATCAGCTCTTCTCCTGAGCGTTTGGTGAAGTATCAAACCCCATGGGTCGAAGCTCGACCGATTGCGGGAACACGCAGACGCAGTGCTGACTTGGTCGCGGATCAAGCGTTAATGGATGAGTTAATCGCGCACCCAAAAGAGCGGGCGGAGCACATTATGCTGATTGATTTAGTGCGTAATGATTTAGGGCGAATTTGCCAACACGGCACGGTCGAAGTGAATGAGTTGATGGTGGTTGAAACCTATGAACACGTGCATCACATTGTGTCGAATGTGCGAGGAAAGTTGCAAGCAGGGTTGTCGCCACTGGATATTCTTCATGCGGTCTTTCCGGGGGGAACGATTACGGGTTGCCCTAAAATTCGTTGTATGGAAATTATTGCCGAACTGGAACAGATGCCACGTGAAGCCTACACGGGATCGCTAGGCTATATCAACCGAGACAGCTCGTTGGATTTTAATATCCTTATTCGCACCATGATTCAGTTTGAACAGAATGGGGTGCCGACGGTGCAGTTTAAAGCGGGCGGTGGCATTGTTGCCGACTCGATTGCCGAGCATGAACTGAAAGAAGCTGGGCATAAAGCCAAAGGGCTCATTAACGCACTCTCATGAAC
>JALSJT010000179.1 GCA_026989175.1 Thiomicrorhabdus sp.
CAAACGTGTCGTGATTTTAATTCTCCCCCCCTGCGCTATCAAGACTTACGAAAAATCGTCTCTCAAGGCGGGCAAGCGATGACGCAACTCGCTTTTCCAACACTGAGCGGAGAGGAGCTTAAAGTCAGAAAACAGCACTTTTTAAACATCTATTTTGAAAACATAGATCATCACGCCCACGTTTTTTCAGGCTTAGAAAGCGGACTACAACACTTAGCCGAACAACAAATCCCTTGGGGAATTGTCACCAACAAACCCACATGGCTCACCGAAAAACTCCTACAAAGCATCACCTTCCCAAGCGAACCTCACAGCGTTATTTGTGGGGACACACTACAAGTAAACAAGCCCAACCCAGAACCCCTGCTGCTCGCCGCAAAACAATGTGATGTTGATGCCAAAAACTGCCTCTATATCGGCGATCATCGACGTGATATTGAAGCGGGCAATAATGCAGGAATGCAAACCGCAGGTGCTATGTTTGGTTATTTAACCGATGACGATTATGATAACCCGTGGCCGACAGAGCTGTTTTTTGAAACCCCCTATGAAATAAGCCAATATTTTCAACAAATATACCCAACCTACTCCAATTTGAGATAAAAAATATGCAAACGTATTTAATCACCGGTGCCGCCGAAGGGCTTGGAAAATCGCTCACCACACAACTGGTACAGCGTGACCATCAAGTCATTTTATTAGATAAAAATATCAAAGCACTGAATGCACTTTACGACGAATTAAACTCCCCCCTTACCTCACTGTATCCAATGGATCTATTAGGTGCAACGTTAAATGATTATGAAGCGATGCAAGAGAACCTACAGCAAGAATTTGGGCAGTTAGACGGCGTGATACTCAATGCCGCTATTCACCCCGCGTTTACCCAAATGGATCAAATCGATTACCAGCAATGGTATGAAGTTCTGCAAACCAATTTAAACGCCAATTTTCATATTATCCAAAACACACTTCCGCTGCTAATGAACACAGCAGAAGGCGGAAAGGTATTGGCCATATTAGACGGCAGCGTAAAAGAACACCCCGCTTATTACGGCGCTTATGGTGTTGCCAAGGCAGGACTAGAACAGCTCATGACCACCCTAGCCGCCGAACAAACCCACAGTAATATCGATGTTTATACCGCACTGCTGGAGCCGTTTGCCACCGCAAATAGAGGGCGACTTTTCCCAGGCGAAAACCCAATGAAGCTCCCCATGCCTGACGATATAGCACAACAAATTTTAGCGCAACTGCTTGAGAATAAACCGCATAAAAGCATTCAAGCCTTATAAAGAGACCTTTATAAAAAAAGCCAGTTTTTAACTGGCTTTAAAAATTTCTCCCCCCCCTACTAAAAATTCAAACAACAGGTTCTCTCTATTTTTTAGACTTAGAGCGTTTCTTTTTTCGGATAATCGAAGAACGTTGGTGCTCATCCTCTGGAAACACTCGTCCAGACTCCAAACAGTTAAAGATATGACTAAACACCAAGCCAGGTCGCCCCTTTCTTTTTCCATAACGAAAATAGGAATGCCCTTTTAGATCGTACTCATTGTTCACATCATCACAATCCACACGGTACACATTTCGAGGCGTTTTACGCATGTTTTCAGGCCCCGTATGCCCCAATCGACGAGAAGCGATTTTATTCTTTAAATTAAACGCCTTACTCGAACGTAACGCCAAATCGTCCGACGCATGATAGACCACCACATTACGAGAGGCATGGCAGATCAATTCGCCTTTCTCACCTTTTTCTAAGGTCTCATTCACCACATCGGCGGCGACCAAAAAAGCGTTCCTAAAAATCATCGGCACCCCATCCGCCAAATCGTACTTATTCCACGCCACTAAAGTCTCTCTCAGCACTCGATTTCCCATCGAATGTGCCAAAACATTAATCCGTTTTAAGCAAGGTGCTTTCTCGCTTGCATCTTGCAAACGTCGCCAAACCAAAAACTTTTCCAGTACGCGAGAAAATGAGAAGGCACTTTGATCTGCTGATTTCTGGTCATCCCAATAATCTTTCACTAAACCAAAATCATTATCACAAGGCCAAACTAAAGGCACAACCAGCACCTCCTTCTCCTTCTTTTGGTCACACAACGCTTGCAATTCCCTTGTTGCCGCAAACACATCCTCAGGCATGTTAGAAAATCCATGAATATAGATCAAAATTTGCCGATATTTAGAGTCTTTTAAACGCTGTAAAAAGGCAAGACTGCCTATCTCGGTATTGTTGTCTTTACTGGTATTTTCACAAAAAAAAACCGAATTACTCGACGCATTATTATCTAACGCAAACTGAAAATCACGCCCGATCTCTGTGCGAATAGCTTGCTTTGGAAAACGATTGGTTATAAAAATCATAGACACACCCCTAACATATTGCATGACACTACACCGCCTAAAGGCAATGCAAATTAAGAACATATAAAACTCTTAATTCATACTATATCGCTATTTTACCTATCCAGCACGTCTAAATAATGCAATATTGGTAAAAAACACCCCCCTGTCGCAAACCAACCTTACGCAATATCCTCCTGAAACAACTTAGGGGCAGAGTTCAGCAGTGCTTTGGTGTATTCGTGTTTTGGAGTAAGCATTACTTGCTCAACGGAGCCTTGTTCTACAATTTTCCCCTCTTTCATCACGGCGACTTCGTGTGCGATGGCGGGGATAATGGATAAATCGTGGGTGATGAATAAGAATGAGAGGTGGTATTTTTGTTGTAGGTCTTCTAATAGATTTAAGACTTGCGCTCGGACGGTGACATCTAATGCACTGGTAGGTTCATCGCAAATAATTAACTCAGGTTCAACGGCGAGTGCTCTGGCGATTCCAATACGTTGACGTTGTCCGCCTGAAAACTCATGGGGGTAGCGTTTTTTATGCTCAGGCAGTAGCCCAACCTGATCTAAGAGTTCTTCAATTCGTTGATCTTGGTTCTCTTTTTTACCCGACCCTACTTTTAGGCTGACCATGCCTTCTCGAATGATTTCATCGATGGTCATACGGGGGTTGAGTGCGGAGAATGGGTCTTGGAAAATGACTTGTACTTTTTTACGAAACGGTTTCATCTGTTTTTCGGTTAATTGGGTCAAGTCTATTGTGGTGCCCGGTTCACTTTTATCTTGATTGTTTAACTCGGCTGAAAGGTTTGAGAAGTTGACGGCGCCTGAGGTGCTGTCGACCAACTTTAATATCGCTTGGCCAATGGTGCTTTTTCCGCTGCCAGACTCGCCAACTAGGGCGAGTGTTTGCCCTTTTTTAATCTGTAAGGTAACGCCATCAACGGCTTTTACATAGCCCACGGTTCGTTGAAACAACCCTTTTTTTATTGGAAAATGTACTTTTAAATCCGTGAGTTGCAACAGTGTTTTTGAATTTACTTCCGGTTTAAAGCGAAGACTTGGAATTGCGTCTTTTAAAAGTTTTTGCGTATAAGGGTGTCTGGGATTTCTGAAAAATTCATTTTTTTCAGCCTGCTCTACAATCTCGCCGTTTTGCATCACCGCCACATGATCGGCCATCTCGTTTACCACGCCCATGTCGTGGGTAATAAATAGGATAGACAGCCCTCTTTTATCTCGAATATCTCTCAGCAGTTGCAATACTTGGGCTTGAATGGTGACATCTAAAGCGGTGGTAGGTTCATCGGCAATCAGCAGGTCGGGTTCACACGCCAAAGCCATGGCGATCATTATGCGTTGTTTTTGCCCGCCTGAAAGCTGATGCGGATACCACTCATAACGCGTTTTCGCCTCTGGGATACCGACCTCTTCAAACAGTGAAATCACTTTATTTTTCGCCTTAGATCGACTGAGTTTTAAATGAACTCTTAAGACTTCCGCGACCTGCTCCCCTACTTTCATGACGGGGTTAAGCGAGGTCATCGGTTCTTGAAAAATCATGGCGATTTTTTTACCACGAACTTTTTGCATTTTAAATTCGGGCAGTTGAAACAGGTCCTCTTGCTCCAATAAAATGGCCCCGGAAGTGACTCGCAGTGCTTCGGGCAATAAGCGCATAATCGCTAAGGAGGTTAAGGACTTACCGCTACCGGATTCACCGACCAGTGCAAAAATTTCTCCCCCCCCTATTGAGAAGCTAATGTTATGAATTAACGGCGTATCATTCACGAACACCGTTAAATTTTGAACGCTTAAGATGTTTGAGGTTTCTGTATTCATAAAATATCTTTTTTAAGTCAGGAGGTTAATACTGGTTAATGCTTACGTCTTGGATCTAATACGGTTTGTACACGATCTGAGAATAAATTGGCGGCTAATACCAGCGTAAACATAAAGGCAAAGGCTGAAAACAGTGACCACCATACCATCGGTTCACGTGCCATCTCTAAACGCGCTTGGTTAATCATGTTTCCCCAACTTGCGGTGGTGGGATCAACGCCAACCCCGACATAAGAGAGTACCGCTTCGGCTAACACTAAGCCACTAAAATCCAGCACCAGAGCAATGAGAACTAAATGCATTAAATTTGGGGTAATGTGCTTTTGAATGATTCTAAACGGACTTAACCCAAAAGCTTTTGCCGCAGTAACATACTCTACTTGGCTAATTTTTAAGGTTTCGGCACGCAGTAAACGACACAACCCCGTCCAACTGGTGAGGCCTAAAATAAAGATTAAAAACAGTAAGCGTAAATCGGCTCGCTCTTCGGTGCTGCCAAACCAATCGCTGTTATTTGCAATCATCACCTGCATCATCAACACGGCCGCTGCAATTAACAGTACGCCGGGAATGGAGTTTAAGGTGGTGTAAAGATACTGAATCACATCGTCTACCCAACCTTTAAAGTACCCGGCACTAATCCCTAAAATTAGGGCTAAGGGTAACATCACCAGCGTCGTTAACAACCCGATCAACACACCGGTTCGAATACTTTTTATCGCTTGATAGAGAACATCTTGCCCTACTTTATCGGTACCCAGCACATGATAATAGTGACTTAAATAGAAGAACCAACTGAACAGAAAGATTAAAACAAACAGCGTGAAATACGCCGCGCCCCACGGCAGTTCATCTTTTGGATCGGGTTGGTTTTCGTAGTAGTCTATGTAGTTTCCGCGTGTTTTTAAAAACCCCCATCCCAAGTGAATGGCAAAAATAATGGCGATGATGATGCAAGTGAATAGAAAAGGAATGGCGGTTTTGACCATCACATCATCTAAAATTGAGTGTTTTCCTGTCCAGTGTTGCCCCCCAAACTGAAGTGGACGATACACTTGAGACACCACTCCCGATTCATCGTAACTAAGGGAGGTGCTGTACTCATGTGTTGCAAAGGGAGCGGAATAGGTGCGTTCAGTCTGAGTGCGCAAGTGTGGCACTAGAATATCCAGCAAGCTTAAAACGCCTTGCTCATGTACAGCAAGTGAGCGTTGTTCAGTGCTGGAATCGGATGTGGGTTGTGTGTATTGAAAATGCACCGAATCCAGCAAGGCAAACAGCAGATAAAAACTTAAAACAATCGCTGCCGACATGGCGACCGGCGATTTTAAAATATTAAACCACTGCTTTCTTATCTGCTCAGAACGCCGAATGGAACGAACCGCGCCAATCAACACCAGGACCAGCGTCCAAACTAAGATGTCCGTCCATAACCATACAAAACTCATGATAACTTCACCCTTGGATCAAACAGCGTATAGGAGATATCCGTTAAAATTAATCCGATGATGTACAGCACTGACCCTAAAAAGACCATCGCTTTTACAATGCCAAAATCTTGGGCATTAATCGCATCGATAGTGTAGCTGCCTAAGCCGGGAATACCAAAGAACGATTCCATGATTAAACTGCCCATAAACAGGGTCGGTATCACCACCACCACGCCCGTTAAAATGGGCAACATGCCGTTATGTAATACGTGGCCAAATAACACTTTGATATCCGTTAGCCCTTTGGCTTTGGCGGTACGCACATAGTCCTTGCTCATCTCCTCTAAAAAGATACTGCGATACCAGCGCATCCCCGCGCCAATCCCAGCAAAGACGCCAATTAAAACAGGTAAAATCAAAAACTTAATGCCCTCCCACCCTTCGGCGTACCCTGAAATAGGAACCCAGTGCCAAGTTTTACTAAATAGCACCTGTCCGGCAATAATATAAAACAGTCCTGAAACGGACATAATCGCCACCGCCACCATCATCGTGATGGTATCCAGTCTTGAGCCTCGAAACAGTACTATCAACAGTGCTAAGGCGATATTGGTCACCAGCCCAATAATAAAGGTTGGGAGCGCAATGGCTAAACTGGGACCCATTCGCTCTTGAATGTCTGCGGAAATTTGTCGTCCTGAATCTGATTGACCAAAATCAAAGGCAAATAGCTTAAGCGACTCTTGAACAAATAAGGTGTGTTGAATTTTATCCAACCCGGATGCGTCACCATTAAAAAACAGCGGTTTGTCATAGCCGTTCTCAACCTTCCAAGACTGAATCATCTCGGGCGTGGTTTGTTTAGCCCCCAGTTGCGCACGCGCCATGTCGTCTGGCGTGTTCACCATAAAAAACAGCGAAAACGTAATTACGTTCACCCCAATTAAGATCGGCACTGCAAATAAAAGTCGTTTAACAATATACTCAAACATTACGTTTTACACTTTATCCTGTTTGTTTGAAATAACCACCGCCGTTTGGCGTTGTCGATAAGCACGCATTAATGGATAAATACTCCCTATGATCAGAAGTATCACTACCACAAAGGGCCACATAACCGGCTGATTCCACTCCGCCTGCTTTTCAAGTCGCTCATTAACATCAATACGTCGGTATTTAATCGTATTATTCGCCAATGGGTTTGGCCAAACATTGTGCAACCAGCTGTGATATAGCGAGAGCGATTTAGGGTAATACCCCCATGCCCAAGGCGCATCTTCTTGGGCTATTTTTAACATTTGTTGAATGATCTCGAAACGTTCTGGGGTATTTTCCATGGTTTTCATCTGTTGAAATAGCCGATTAAATTCTGGATTATCGTAATTGGCACTGTTGATGCCCGAGCCATTGGTGTGAATAGTCGCATTTGCCCCGTTAAGCAAGAATAGAAAATTCTCAGGATCGGGGTAGTCCGCATTCCACCCCCAAGAGAACATTTGTACTTTGGCTTTTCTCACTTTATCTTGAAAACGGTTGTAATCGGTTGAGCGAATGACCAACTCAACCCCTAATTGCGCAAACTGCTTACGGTACCAATTTAGCATCGACTGACTGTCAGGCCCCGTTGCCGCGGTATCGTAATGCAAGGTTAACGGCTTGCCATCTTCCCCAATACCATTGGGATAACCGGCTTCAGCCAACAGTTGTTTCGCTTTCGCTAAAGGTTTACGCTGTATCCGCCCCGCTTTCCAATCAAAAATAACTCGATTGATTCCTGGCTCACCCTCGGTATAACCGAAGATTCCAGGTGGGATTGGCCCTTGCGCCAACTCCCCACGTCCGTTTAAAAAAATGGAGATGTACTCTTCAAAATTAATTGCAATACTCAGTGCTTGACGCAGTTTTTTCTGTTTCTCTGTGTAACCACCCACCACTGGATCGGCCATATTAAAGCCGAAATAGATAATGGTCGGTTGGGTCATGTTTAAAAACTGAATACCTTTCTCTTTAAACTCGTCGGTTAAATTCATTGCACCCGAACTGGAAACCGATACCGCTTGATCAAAGCTATCTGAACTCACACCCGAGGCATCATAATACCCCTGTAAAAATTTATTCCATAACGGAACGCTCTCTTTTTCTAACGAATAGATCACCTCTTTTACAAATGGCAGGGGCTTACCGGCATCCAATAGCAGAGCGGGATCTGCTCCCTCGGCCAACCCATCCGAGGGATAAAGTTCAACACGATAATTCGCATTGGCTAACAGTCTCATTCGCTTATTCGGGTTATTTTCAACCAGTTGATACGGCCCCGTTCCGATAGGAGTGGTATCTAACGTAATGTTCTTTTCAACTAACACCGCTTGCTTATAAAAGGCTTCGGCCTCCCAAGGAATGGGGGCAAAAAAGTTCATGGTTAACCAGTATAAAAACTGTGGGTATTTCTCTTTTATTGTGATCTTATAGCGATACTTATCAACCACTTGAACACCACTTATCTCAAACTGATTTAAGTCAAAATAAAGTGTTTGAACGCGTTTATCTTCTGCTTGCAACGCTGTTTTATACTGTTCCGTGACAAGGTCTGAAAACGCTTTAAAGCCAACAATATATTGCATCATGGAGTCGAGAATAGGCGAATGATTCTGTCTCAACGCCATGCGTTTGAGTGCATACACATAATCTTCAGCCAAAAGCTCTCGGCTGGTTTGATGAGTGAAATCCATCACAGACTTAATTGAGTGAACCGCTTGTTCATCGAGCTGATGATATAAAAACGCCCCTTTTGAATCTTTTGCAAACGCTGGGTGCAGATGAAACTGAATTCCCTCTTTGAGGGTAAATAAGTATTCGGTAAAGGCGATATTAGAGCTATTAGATGAGACAGGATGATGGTTTTTATCTAAATAGCGAATATCAGGCATTTTTTGTAAGGTTAAGGGTTCAAGCGTATAGGGGCGCTTTAAGTAGTGATACTGCAATGGAGGTTCATACACTTGACTCAAAACCGCCCACTCATTTGAATTATAAGAGACAACAGGATCTAAATGTTTTGGCGACTGACTAAAAGCGCTAAACAGCGTAGCAGACCTCACCTGCTCTTCGGAGTAAGGGGTGTTCCAATTACTGGCCGTAGAATTTGTTACATAGGATAAAAAGAGAATCATCAAAAACTTATCAAAAATGCGATAAGTAAATAAAGAATAAAAAGGCGTTGCCATAAACAAATATTTTTTCCTATTTAAAGAGACCCGCTTTAACGGTTATAATGCTTTCAAGTCAAAAGCACATCATACGTCATTTTTTAACCAAAATTAACGTAATTTATACCCAAACTACTTGGAGAACAAAATGGGATTTCTAGCTGGAAAAAAAGTTTTAATCATTGGGGTTGCCAATAATAAATCCATCGCCTATGGCATCGCCAAACAGATGCAAGCGCAAGGGGCTGAAATTGCACTGACCTATCAAAATGAAAAATTAAAAAGTCGTGTTGAAAAAATAGCCGATGAACTGGGCTCTTCCATCATCCTGCCGTTAGACGTTGCGAGTGATGCTGAAATCAATGCCACGTTTACCGAACTCGGTAACACTTGGACTGACGGCCTAGATGTACTGGTACACTCCGTCGCCTTTGCACCTCGCGAAGAGCTAGAGGGTCGCATGATTGATGTCTCGACCCGAGAAGGGTTTGCGATGGCACATGATATTAGTGCTTACAGCTTAACCGCTTGTACCAAAGCGGCTTATGAGATGTTAAAAGCCAAAAATGGCTCAGTACTAACCCTCTCTTACCTTGGTGCAGAGCGTGCCGTACCAAACTACAATGTTATGGGGGTTGCCAAAGCCTCACTTGAAGCGACGGTACGTTATTTAGCCGCCGATTTAGGGCAAGATGGCATTCGTGTTAACGCGGTATCCGCAGGACCCATTCGCACCCTTGCCGCCGCAGGGATTAAAAACTTTAAGAGCATGCTCAATAAAGCCGCTGAATCGACCCCTTTGCGTCGCAATGTGACCATTGAAGAGGTTGGCAACACGGCTGCTTTTCTTTGCTCTGATTTAGCTTCTGGGATTACCGGTGAAATTACCTATGTAGATGGCGGGTACAATATTACGGCTTCTAATTAGAGATTAGGGCAACCACAGGGGGGTGCCTCTAGGTGCTTGCCCTATTTCCTTAACCCTAAAACGAAAAAAGCCACGATAAATTTAGACTTATCGTGGCTTTTTAAATAATGGCGGAGCGGACGGGATTCGAACCCGCGACCTCCTGCGTGACAGGCAAGCATTCTAACCAGCTGAACTACCGCTCCTAATTGTATGGTGGGTGATACTGGGCTCGAACCAGTGACCCTCGCCTTGTAAGGGCGATGCTCTCCCAGCTGAGCTAATCACCCTGGGACTTCAATAACCGGTCATCAAGCCGATTATTAAAGGTATTGCATATTACTTTAGATCGCCAAAGCTAAGGTAACTCGCAATAAAAAAGCCAGTCGAAACTGACTTCTAGAATATGGCGGAGCGGACGGGATTCGAACCCGCGACCTCCTGCGTGACAGGCAAGCATTCTAACCAGCTGAACTACCGCTCCATGGTGGGTGATACTGGGCTCGAACCAGTGACCCTCGCCTTGTAAGGGCGATGCTCTCCCAACTGAGCTAATCACCCAATTAAACCTCTCTGTTAAGCCACTCTAGCC
>JALSJT010000180.1 GCA_026989175.1 Thiomicrorhabdus sp.
CGTATGTAATGGTTGTCAGATGCTCTCGAATTTAAAAGAGATTATTCCCGGTGCCGAAAGTTGGCCAGCGTTTGTGCGCAACGAATCCGAACAATTTGAAGCACGTTTTTCACAAGTGGAAATTCAACCGTCACCTTCGATTTTATTACAAGGCATGGAAGGCACGCGTATCCCCGTCGCCGTGGCACACGGAGAAGGGCGCATGGACTTTGGCACTGGTTCTGCCAGCGAGGTAGAGGGGTTGGTTGGCTTACGCTATGTCGATGCCACAGGTCAAGCAACCGAACGTTACCCGTTTAATCCAAATGGCACCGAAGGGGGAATGACTGGACTCACCACAACGGATGGTCGTGTCACAATTATGATGCCCCATCCTGAGCGCGTCTTTAGAACCGTGCAAAATTCATGGGCTCCAGATGACTGGACAGGTGAAGATGCTCCATGGATGCGTTTGTTTAGAAACGCCCGCAAATGGGTTGGATAAACAGCCAATAAGCGAAGTAAAGTTCAGAAGAAGAGGGGGGAGAAAAAATTACATTGAAATTTTTCTCCCCCCTTTTTTTGTTTAAGTGGCTTGTACCACAAAAAAGTTCCCATTTTAGTCCCTAGACACATGTCATAAAGAGATCATACAAACGACACTAAGTTTTCATAACTCCTGAATAGAATGGCTAAGATATTTTACTTAATCATTTATTCAAAGGCACTGTTATGAAACTTAAAGCACTTCCATTCGCCCTTATTTCTGTATTGTCTGCATCTGCACTTGTTGGTTGTATTGGAGAGGATAATGGTTTACAAAATACCAGCCTAAGTGCACAAACCATTAGTTTGAGTCAGCAGGGACGCTATTTATCTGGGGTATTTGATCAAAGCGCAGCAGAGATTGTTACGTTTGATGAAACGACGAATCAAACCTTAGTGGTTAATGCCAACTCGGGACAAATTGATGTTTTAAGTAGTTCAGTCATCACAGATCCAGCCCTGAACCAGTCTTTAGATTTAAGACAAGCTTTAGTTGATAGTGGTATTGTGACTGTCGTAACGGAAGTGGGAGCGGCCAACTCTGTCACGGTTCATAATGGGTTGATGGCGGTCGCTGTACAAGCCAATCCTAAAACCGATGTCGGCTGGATACTCTTCTACAAAACCTCCGATTTCTCTTTTTTAAAAGCGGTTGAAGTGGGCGCGCTTCCTGATATGGTGACCTTTACACCAGATGGTACAAAAGTCGTTGTCGCTTGTGAAGGGGAGCCGACTGCAGGTGATTATTCAATTGATCCAGACGGAGAAGTCTCTGTTATTGGTGTTGATTGGAATGGCGAAAAATTAATAACGTCCTTAACCTCAATTACTTTTACCGATTTCAATGTTGGTGGTGATCGTCATGCAGAATTACCAAACGAGTTACTGCTTAATGGTTATCAAGCAAGCGTTGCACAAGATCTAGAGCCTGAATACATTGCAGTCAGTGCAGACAGTAAAACTGCCTTTATTGGTTTTCAGGAGAATAATGGCTATGCGGAAATTAATTTAAGCACCAACACAATTACCTCACTTAAAGCCTATGGTTTTAAAGATCATGCAATTTTAGGAAATGGATTTGATGGTAACAATAAAGATGGTGAGGTGAATATTAAAAGCGAACCTGCCTTGGGAATGTATATGCCAGACTCCATTGCGAGCATGACTTATAACGGAAAAAACTATTTGATAACGGCGAATGAAGGCGATGACCGTTCAGATTGGGTTCAAAACTTAAGCCAAGCGAACTGTGAAGCGAATGACTTCTACTGGCATCAACAAGATGCTATTTGTGCCGATGACATCACGTTAAAAGATGCGTTAGACCTTGCCGTTTATAACCCTGCTGATGCAACAACAAAATTAGATTTTTCTAATTTTGATATAGGTGGCGCATTGGAAACGGCCGTACAACGTGTTAAATTTTCTCACAGCCTCACTAAGCAGTTTGGCGACATAGATGCGGATAATATCATTGATAAAATGCTGACCTTTGGCGGGCGTTCGTTCTCTATTTGGGATACGACTGATGGCTCTCAAGTATATGATTCTGCCGACGACTTTGAACGTATTACTGCAGAACGTTATGGTTCCGACTTTAACCAAAGCAATGATAAGCTTAAAGCAGAGGATCGTTCTGATAACAAGGGACCAGAGCCAGAAGCGCTTACAGTGGGAGTTATTAACGGTCATACCTACGCGTTTATTGGTCTAGAGCGAATGGGCGGCATTATGGTTTATGATGTTTCTAATCCACTTAATCCGAACTTTATTGAGTATATCAATAACCGTGATATGACCGTTGCGCCTGCTGCGGGTGTTGATGCAGGTGATTTAGGGCCTGAGGGCATGGAATTTGTTTCTGCAGAGCAGAGTCCAACAGGCAAACCACTGTTGATTGTGTCGAGTGAGGTAAGTGGTACAACCACTTTTTATAACATTGACATTCAGTAACAGGATAATCGAACCGTGAAACCTGCCGAGGTAAATCGGTGCCATTTCATTAACTAAATGCAAAAGGCCTTTAGTTTTAAAGGAGTGGCGCATATCTAACCCTAAAAAGGGACGCTACCCTTTTTAAAAAATGACTAATATTTATAGAGACCTTTGCACGAAAGGATACACGGACAAGGTGAATTGAGCGTGCTCAAGAGAGGCTAGCCTCGGCTATTCCCTGTGATTTCTGCCTTAATCAGTCAAATTTACTCTCTTTTTTCGCGCGCGCCTTATCGTGCAAAGGCCTCTTAATTTTAAAGGAGTAGCATAGGTCTAAACCTAAAAGGGGACGCTACCCTTTTAAAAAATGGTCAATATTTACAGGTTTTATTGTTGGTTTTTGGTAGGGCAAGAGGGGGGAGGTATTTCAATTTATGAGTGTTTAATGTTGTTTGGGATATCGAGTCTATTTTTAGGGAGCTTTCAGGAAAGAATATTGCGTATAAGTTTTTTCTAATATAGATATAACATTCCTTAATTTGACATTTATAGGAAGAGCTTTTACATTGGCTCCATGTGTTTAAACCTACACGGTTGTGTGGAACTATTAATAACGGAGAGCCCTATGTCTTTAAATCGTCGCGAATTCCTTCATGTTATGTCTATGGCTGCTGCTGCTGGTATGTTACCCGGTACGGCAAGTGCCATGTCTGGTGGAGCCAATACTGTTGCTGCCTCAAAAGCTACGGCAGATATTTATAACCTTCCTTTAAAAGGTAAGGTTCGGTTGTTGCATATTACCGATACTCATGCACAGCTAAATCCTATCTACTTTCGTGAGCCCAATGTTAATTTAGGGATAGGGCCTGCCTACGGTAAACTTCCGCATATTGTGGGTACGAAGTTACTTAAAGAGATAGGAGTTAAAGAAAATTCACCGTTAGCGCATGCATTTACCTATCTGAACTTTCAAGATGCTGCGGAACAGTACGGCAAAGTGGGTGGGTTTGCACATATTAAAACCTTACTTGATAAATTACGTGAGCAAGCGGGTGGACGTGATAATACCTTAACGATGGATGGTGGCGATTTATGGCACGGCTCAGGAACGGCGCTATTCACTCGTGGGATGGACATGGTAGAAGCTTCTAATATTTTAGGAGTGGATATTATGACAGGTCATTGGGAGTTTACCTATAAGCAGGCTGAAGTACTGAAAAACCTAAATGCCTTTAAGGGGGAGTTTTTAGCTCAAAATATTCGTATTAAAGAGGACGCTTTATTTGGTGATGAGTACCTCGACATGGTAGACGAGCATCAAGGCATGGGAATGTACGATGAAGACGAAGCCAGAGCCTTTAAGCCCTACACGATTAAGATTGTAAATGGTGAGCGTATTGCGGTCGTTGGGCAAGCTTTTCCTAGGACGGCGAATGCGAATCCTCAATCGAACTTTCCAGACTGGTCGTTTGGCTTGCGTGAAGACGCTTTGCAAGAGACGGTGGATAAGATTCGAGCCGAAGAGAAGGTGGCAGCGATTGTTATGATTTCGCATAACGGAATGGATGTCGATTTAAAAATGGCCTCTCGCGTTAATGGAATCGATGCGATTTTTGGCGGACATACGCACGATGGTGTTGCTAAAACCATTCCCATTAAAACGCCGGAGGGTGGGGTTTGTCATGTAACTAATGCAGGCTCAAATGGTAAGTTTGTTGGTGTTATGGATTTAGATATTCAAAATGGAAAATTAAGAGACGTACACTATAACTTATTGCCGGTATTTTCAAATGTACTTGCTGCGGATGCAGAGATGGATAGCTTTATTAAGCATTTGTATACTAAAAAATATGATAAGAATATTGTCGAGTCGAGAGATCCATCACGCGCTTACAATAAAGATCGCTTAGGAAAAACCTATGGCGAAATTATGAGTGAAGAGTTGGCCGTGGCTGAAGATACGCTCTATCGTCGTGGGAACTTTATGGGAACCTGGGATCAAATTATCGTCAACTCACTAAGAGAGGAACACGATACCCAGATTGCTATGTCTGCTGGGGTTCGTTGGGGTACGTCTGTATTAGCTGGTGAGATGATTACCATGGAGCGTGTAATGGATGAAACGTCCATGACCTATGGTGAAACCTATAAGTCTGAAGTGACGGGCGCACAGATGAAGGATATTTTAGAGGGGATTTGTGAAAACCTCTTCCAAAAAGATCCTTACTTGCAATCTGGTGGTGACATGGTGCGCTTAGGTGGAATGGACTACACTTGTGAGCCAAATGCGTCGCTAGGTAATCGTATTTCAGAGATGCGTTTAGATGATGGTACGCCATTAGAAGCCAGTAAAACATATTCAGTTGCGGGTTGGGCACAGGTTGAGGCGGTCGGAGATGGTCGTTTAATGTGGGATGTGGCGGCGGATTATTTACGTAACCATAAATCGGATATGAAACTGAAAAAAGTGAATCATCCTAAGCTGAAAGGGGTTAAAAATAACCCTGGTATTGAAGCGTACCCAGGGAAGATGGTTTAACACATTTATTTTTGATCGTTATACGGTTACTAAAAGCCAGCGTAATGCTGGCTTTTTTTGTGTAAAGCGTCTGTATCTGTAGATAAAACTGAAGGAATAGCGATGATTACAGTTCAAAATGTTTCTAAAATCTTATATAATTCTCTTTTTTCCACGCTTGAAAAAGTAGAGTGGAAATATCTTGTATAGTTTCTAAAAAAAGAGGATCAACGTTGTGGAAATGACTGGTGCCCAAATTCTGATCCATTATTTGGAAGATGAGGGTGTAGAACATTTATGGGGGTATCCCGGTGGAGCAGTATTGCCGATCTATGATGCCCTAGATACGGACGCTAAAAACTTAAGCCATATATTGGTGCGTCACGAGCAAGCTGCGGTACATGCTGCTGATGGTTATGCTCGTTCTACAGGTAAACCAGGAGTGGTTCTTGTAACTTCCGGTCCAGGAGCGACCAATGCTGTAACAGGCATTGCCACCGCTTACATGGATTCAATTCCAATGATTTGTATTACGGGTCAAGTTCCAACAGGAATGATTGGCTTGGATGCGTTTCAGGAAATTGATACGGTGGGTGTAACAAGACCAATTGTAAAACACAACTTTTTGGTCAAGAATGTCGATGATCTTGCTAGCACGCTCAAAAAAGCGTTTTACCTAGCCACAACAGGCCGACCTGGCCCCGTTGTCATTGATATTCCAAAAGATGTACAAAACGCCAAAAGCACATATGCATTCCCTCAAGAAGTTGAAATGCGCTCCTATTTGCCGATAACAAAAGGACATGGTGGACAAATTAAGAAAGCGGTTGAAATGATGCTTTCATCCAAAAGACCTGTTTTATATACAGGCGGTGGTGTGATTTTAGGCGATGCCTCGGCTGAATTGGTTGAACTCACCCATAAGTTAGGTTTTCCGATTACGCAAACCTTGATGGGGTTGGGTGCCTTTCCAGCCTCGGATAAACAATCCGTTGGGATGTTGGGAATGCACGGAACCTATGAAGCTAACTTATCGATGCACAACAGTGATTTGATTATCGCTATTGGCGCACGTTTTGATGATCGTGTGACGGGGAATTTAGAGAAATTTTGTCCCGATGCGAAAATCATTCATGTGGACATTGACCCCGCTTCGATCTCTAAAAATGTTTTAGTAGACATTCCGATTGTTGGCCCTGTTAAGCAGGTGTTAACGGAAATGTTGCGTATTTTGGATAAAACGGATTTAACCATGGATCAAGAGGCGTTGGATGATTGGTGGCTTCAAATTGAAGGTTGGCGTGCCACAAATTGCCTGCGTTATGATAGTGCGGGGGTTAAAATCAAGCCACAGGCGGCTGTTGAAGCGGTTTGGAAGTCCACAAAGGGTGACGCATATGTGTCATCGGATGTAGGTCAGCATCAAATGTTTGCCGCACAATACTACCCATTTGATAAGCCGCGTCGTTGGTTGAATTCAGGTGGACTTGGCACAATGGGCTTTGGTCTACCCGCCGCAATGGGTGCGAAGATGGCGTTTCCAGATGAAACGGTGCTTTGTATTACGGGTGAAGGTTCGATTCAGATGAATATTCAAGAGTTGTCAACCTGTTTGCAGTATGGTCTTTCGGTCAAAATAATCTGCTTAAATAATGGTTTTCTTGGCATGGTTCGCCAGTGGCAAGAGTTCTTTTATGAGCGACGCTACTCGATGTCTTATATGGATTCGTTACCCGATTTTGTTAAGTTGACAGAGTCTTATGGGCACGTTGGTATTCGTATTGATGATCCAAAAACATTGCAAGCTCAATTGGATGAAGTGTTCTCAGAGAAGTATAAAAATCGCTTAGTTTTTGTCGATATTATTACCGATCAGCAAGAGAATGTGTACCCAATGATTCCAGCGGGTGCTGGTTTGAATGAAATGATTTTGGTATAGGAGAATAAGATGAAACATATTATTTCTATGCTAATTGAAAATGAATCGGGTGCGCTCTCTCGTGTTTCGGGGCTGTTTTCAGCGCGTGGTTACAATATTCATGCTTTAACGGTTGCACCAACGGAAGATGACTCTTTATCACGCTTAACATTGGTAACGAGTGGAACGTCTCAAGAAGTTGAGCAGATTGTAAAACATTTGAATCGTTTGATTGATGTGGTGAAGGTATTGGATTTAACCGAAGGGTTGCATATTGAAAGAGAGCTTATGTTGATTAAGCTCTCTGCAACCGGTGATACGCGAGAAGAGTATAAGCGTTTGGTCGATATTTTTCGTGGTGATATTGTGGATGTAACCGCAACCACATATACCGTTCAAATGGTTGGGAAATCAACCAAGTTAGATGCCTTTATTGAGGTGATTGATCCGGGATTGATTCTTGAAACGGTTCGTTCAGGAACGGTTGGCGTCATGCGTGGCGAGAAGTGTCTGCACTTGTAAACAAGTTTTTAAAAAACACAATTAACAATTAAAATTTAAGGAATAGCAAAATGAAAGTTTATTACGATAAAGATTGTGACTTATCGATTATCAAAAGTAAAAAAGTCGCCATTATTGGATTTGGTTCTCAAGGTCATGCACACGCTTGTAACTTACAAGACTCGGGTGTTGATGTGGTCGTTGGTTTACGTCCAAACTCATCATCGATTGCAAAAGCAGAAGGTTATGGTTTAAAAACGGCCGATGTTGCAACCGCTGTTTCAGGTGCTGACGTTGTTATGATTTTAACGCCTGATGAGTTTCAATCGGTATTGTATAAAGAAGAGATTGAGCCAAATATTAAGCAAGGCGCGGTACTAGCTTTTGCACACGGTTTTGCTATTATCTATAACCAAGTGGTTCCGCGTAAAGATTTAGATGTCATTATGATTGCACCAAAAGCACCAGGTCATACGGTTCGTTCTGAATTTGTTCGTGGTGGCGGAATTCCAGATCTTATTGCGGTTGAGCAAGATGCGTCTGGTAATGCAAAAGCGATTGCGCTCTCTTACGCTTCTGGTGTGGGCGGTGGTCGTACGGGTATTATCGAAACGACTTTCCGTGATGAGTGTGAAACGGACTTATTTGGTGAGCAAGCGGTACTTTGTGGTGGTGCGGTTGAGCTGGTTAAAGCTGGATTTGATACGCTGGTTGAAGCAGGTTATGAACCTGAAATGGCTTACTTTGAGTGTTTGCACGAGCTTAAGTTAATTGTTGATTTGATGTTTGAAGGCGGAATTGCCGACATGAACTACTCCATCTCTAACAATGCGGAGTATGGTGAGTATGTAACGGGGCCTAAGGTTATTAATGAAGAGTCACGTCGTGCAATGCGTGAAGCCTTAGCAAATATTCAGTCTGGTGAGTACGCGAAGCAGTTTATTTTAGAAGGGCAGAGTAACTATCCTTCCATGACTGCGGCACGTCGTAATAATGAAGAGCATGGTATTGAAGTCGTTGGTAAAAAACTACGCGCGATGATGCCTTGGATCGCTTCAAATAAAATTGTTGATCAAGAGAAGAACTAATTTGTTTAGAGGTTATATCAAATAGGTATATCCTCTTACAGATAATGCTTTTTAAGCCCACTTTTTAGTGGGTTTTTTTATATCTATTCAAAAGGTTGCCATTTTTTTGACATTTGCTTTAAAGCCCTATATAAAGGGGGTTGAATTTGTAAATAATGAATGGCGGCTGGCTAAATGTCTCAAGATATTTTTTCTTCTCTGGTGGGTGATGGTGTTGCGATGCAACAGGTCAAAACCCTAGTTCAGCAAGTTGCACAAACTGATGCAACGGTACTTATTCTAGGTGAGTCGGGTACGGGTAAAGAGGTGGTTGCACAGGTGTTGCATGACCTATCTGAACGTTCAGATCGTGCATTTGTACCGATTAATTGTGGTGCCATTCCTGCTGAGTTGCTTGAAAGTGAACTGTTTGGTCATGAGAAGGGGGCTTTTACAGGTGCGATTACGGCTCGAAAAGGTCGTTTTGAAATGGCAGAGAAGGGCACTATTTTTTTAGATGAGATTGGCGACATGCCATTGCCTATGCAGGTCAAGCTATTAAGAGTCTTACAAGAACGAACCTATGAGCGGGTGGGGGGGAATAAAAGTTTTCAGTGTGATATTCGAGTGATTGCCGCGACCCATCGCAATTTAGAGGAGAGAATTGAAGCGGGTGAGTTTAGAGAGGATCTCTTTTACCGTTTGAATGTGTTTCCGATTGAGATGCCCTCTTTGCGAGAGCGACCAGAAGATATTGAGGCGTTGCTTGACTTTTTATTTAAGAAAATTCAAGAGGCTGGGCGAAAAGTCCCTACGCTAACAGAGAGAGCGATAATCGCCTTGCAGCACTATCACTGGCCTGGAAATGTCAGGGAGCTGGGGAATTTGGTTGAGCGGCTCTCTATATTGTTTCCGGGGGTAACCGTTGATTACGATAAACTCCCTAAGAAATACCAAATTCCTATCCCAGACGATGCTCAGTTAATCAAGCCTGCAAAAAGTTCAGAAGCGATCCCCGTTGACCCTGTGCAAGGGGGGGGAGAAAAAACGTCAACTGTTCAAACGCAGGATACGACAAAAGATGCTATTGAGGCGCAACCTGTCGCTACACCAGCCACGACACCTGCCGATTTAAAAGGTGGGATTGATTTAAAGTCGTATCTCGTTGACATGGAGGTACAACTGATTCAGCAAGCGTTGGCACAAACGGAGGGGAATGTCTCTCAAGCGGCAAAGTTATTGCAGACTAACCGGACGACACTGGTTGAAAAAATCCGAAAATATGAGCTGACTTAAGTTGGAGTTTGACGGTGCTGAATGAAGTTGAACAAGATCGACTAAAGGAACTGGAGCAGGCGTTTGAGCTGTTTAATGCAACGTCTATGCAGTTGACCAATGCGTATGATGGTTTGCAAGAACAGGTGGTGCATCTACAAGGTCAGCTCGCAAAAAGTGATCAAGAAAAACGTCGTGTTGCAGACCGATTAAGTCGGTTGTTGAACCTATTACCCGCGGGTGTGATTGTCTTGAATGAACGGGGACAGGTGGCTGAAATGAATCCAAGTGCGGAGGCTATTTTAGGCGCAGATGCTTTGGGTCGAGACTGGGATATTGTTGTGATGAATGTGTTTTTACTTGCCAACGATGCCGGTGAACTCATTACCCATGATGATGTGGTGTACCAACTGTCTGAAGCGAACTTGGATGAGGCGGTAGGTAAAATCCTGTTGATTCAAGATGTCACCTCGGCAAGGCAGTTACAAGCACATGTCAGTCGTCATCAACGGTTGCACTCAATGGGCGAAATGGCCGCTTCCTTAGCGCATCAGATTAGAACTCCTCTCTCTTCAGCGCTACTGTATGTTTCGCAACTAAATTCAGAAAATATAACGGAAGATAAGCGAGAAAAGTTTGTTGGCAAGGCGTTACACAGTTTGAACCACCTTGAGGGGTTGGTGAAAGATATGTTGCAATATGCGCGTGGTGGGAAAGGCAGTGAGCAACCAATTGTGTTGCGAGAGCTGCTGGAGCAACTTGAAAAAAATGTGGAGACACAGGTCGCTTGTACCGAGAGTGAGGTCGCTTTTGAGCCAGTAGAAAAAGCACTGATGATTATGGGTGATAAGGATGCTCTGTTAACCGCGTTACAAAATCTCGTTGGCAATGCCATTGATGTGGTGGGTAAAGGCGCTAAAATTCAGGTATTGGTTAATCAGCTCTCAGAGAAGCAAGTCGACTTGGTGGTGATGGATTACGGTCCGGGCATTGAGGATGCATTACTGGATAAAATTTTTGAACCTTTTTATACCAGTCGTGCAAAAGGGACTGGGCTTGGCTTGGCGGTGGTTCGTGCCATTGCTGAGGCACACGGTGGAACGGCTTGGGTAAAGTCGATCGCAGGACACGGTTCTCGATTTGGAATTCGGTTGCCATTAATAACGGTTAGGGAGGTGGAATGAGTATTGCAAAAATTTTAGTGGTTGAAGACGACACCGAACTGCAAGAAGCCTTGGTGGATACCCTCTCTTTAAATGAGTTTGAAGTCATTGCGGTAAGCAATGCTGAAGATGCACTGGTGGCATTGGATGATGATATCGGCATGGTGTTTAGTGATATTCGAATGGACGGCATGGATGGCTACACCCTAATGACTCGAATTCGTGCTATTAAACCGTATCTACCTGTTGTATTAATGACCGCTTATGGCACGATTGAGCAAGCCGTTGACGCGATGAAAGCGGGCAGTGTTGATTATATTGTAAAGCCTTTTGAAGCCCGTGTTTTAGTGGATAAAGCAAAGATTTATTTTAATCGTGATGCCTCTCGTGATGATGATTTTGTGGTGGCAGATCCCGCTTCGAAACAGCTGAAAATCATGGCGAAAAAAGTGGCCGAAAGTGACGCCAGTATTTTAATTAGTGGCGAGAGCGGTACCGGAAAAGAGGTGCTCGCTCGCTATATTCACAGTCAGTCAACACGAGCCTCACAACCGTTTGTTGCCATTAACTGTGCCGCGATTCCTGAAGGGATGTTAGAAGCCATCTTGTTTGGCCATGAGAAAGGTGCGTTTACGGGCGCGGCTAAATCGATGCCCGGTAAGTTTGAGCAAGCACAACATGGCACCATCTTTTTGGATGAAATTGGAGAGATGAAGCCTGAGTTGCAAGCAAAATTATTACGAGTATTGCAAGAGAAAGAGGTAGAGCGTATTGGAGGCACCAAGACTATTCAGTTAGATGTGAGGGTGTTAAGTGCGTCGAATGTGAATATGAAAGAAGCGATTCAAGCAAGCCGTTTTCGTGAAGACCTCTTTTATCGTCTTAATGTCTTTCCAATGCACTTACCCCCCTTAAGGGAACGCCCAAGAGATATCGCCGCGATTGCCGAACGACTCTTGCACCGTCATTGTGGTGCGACAAGAGTCGAACCAATGGTGTCTGCGCCCGCCATGAAGCGTTTAATTGAGTATCCGTGGCCAGGCAATATTCGAGAACTGGATAATGTGATTCAGCGCGCGTTAGTGATGATGTCGGGTGATACCATACGAGAACATGATATTTTATTGGATAATGAGTGTTTATCCGCGTTAGGGGGGGAGGAGAAATTAAATGCATCTGCGGAAGAAGCATCGGTATTAGATTCTGCACCTCAAGCATCTCCTATCGCGCATGATTTTAAGCCAATTGAATACCCTTTGGATTTGAAAGCAAGAGAGACGCAGTTAATTTTAGAGACTCTTAGATCCAATGGCGGTCACCGACAAAAAACGGCTGAAACGTTGAATATCAGCCCTAGAACCTTGCGTTATAAGCTCGCAAAGTTAAAGGAACAAGGGGTCGACGTTCCATAGGAAGATGTCTTTGGCATATCAATTGCTGTTTTTGAAGGATGAACTATGTGATAATGACAGCTAATTATTTTTTTAAAAGAGTGGAAAGCCCTTTGTTTTGGAGGTTTAGATAGCCATGAGTCAAATTGATACTCAAAGTTTAATGTTGCAAATGCGATCATTGGCTGCTCAGGCACAGGCAAAACCTGTCGAAGAATTGACGGAAACCCGCCAAACTGGGCAAGAAAAAGCCGATGGCTTTGCAGATTTGTTGGCAAAATCGGTTGAAGCAGTTAGTGCTGAGCAACATAAATCAGGCGATATGAAAAAGGCGTTTGAAAAGGGGGAACCTGATATGGAACTTTCTGAAGTGATGTTGCAGGCACAAAAAGCCAGTTTATCTTTTCAAGCCATGACACAAATTCGTAACAAGCTGGTAGAAGCTTATAAAACGGTTATTAATATGCCAATGTAACTCTGCTTTTAATGGGGGGAGTCATAAATCATGGACATTTTCCTAAAAAGAGCGCCTTTATTATGTCCTTACTGAGAACTGTAGAAGACTAACCATGGCCGAACAGCAAGCCTCAATCAATAATACCCCCGAACCTCAGGTGCCTGAAACACCTGGGTCTACTCTGTTAAACAATCTAACAGCGCTCTCTGTTGCAAAACAAATTAGCTTAGTCATTGCGCTGGCAGCCACCATTGCTCTAATTGTGGGGTTATTGTTTTGGTCTCAAAGCAAACCTTATTCACTGCTCTTCGGAAGTATGGATCCTAAAGATTTAAGTGAAATTGTTCAAACGCTCGAGCAGCAGGCGGTTGACTATCAAATTGATCATGCCAGTGGTGGTATTCTTGTTCCAACCGATTTAGTGCCTGCATTGCGTTTAAAAATGGCCGCCGCAGGCTACCCTAAAGAAGCAGCAACGGGCTATCAACTGTTAGATGTGGAGCAGGGGTTTGGCATCTCTCAATTTAAAGAGACCACGCAATATCACCGTGCTTTAGAAGGTGAACTCGCAAAATCAGTGGCCTCGCTGAATTCGGTTAAATCGGCACGCGTTATGCTTGGGCTTCCAAAACGCTCTGTCTTTGTTCGTAAACGTCAAAAACCCTCTGCTTCCGTTGTGGTCAAGCTTTACCCTGGCCGTTCGCTGAATGAAGAGCAGGTGAATGCGATTGTTCATATGGTCTCCTCTAGTGTGCCTAATATGGATCCTAAATCGGTAACGGTTGTGAATCAGCGAGGGAATTTGTTGACCAGCAGCTCGGCGAATACTGGGATGAACATGAGTATGAAACAACTGGACTATACGCGTTCAGTTGAAGAGACCTTGTCGCATCGAATTATTCGGCTACTGTCTCCTATTGTTGGAGGAGAGCATAAGGTAAGAGCGCAAGTGACAGCAGAGCTTGATTTTACACAACAAGAGCAAACACGAGAGAACTATGAGCCTGACCCTGAAGCGATTCGTTCCGAGCAGTTTCAAAAAGAAGTTAATCGAAATGAGGGGCCAACCGGTATTCCTGGTGCCTTAACCAATCAACCGCCAAGAGCGGGTTTAGCGCCAGAAGAGGGGTATACCGGTGCAGGACAAGATCCGAATTTAAAAAGTTCCAGCGAAAAGAAGACCATTAACTATGAGATGGATAAAACCATCAGTCATATCAAAAGTGCGGTGGGAAATATTCATCGGCTGTCGGTTGCGGTGGTATTAGACGATAAAACGCATTTAGATGAAGAGGGAAATTTGGTTCGAACCCCATTGACTGAGGATGAGTTGTTGCGCTTTAGGCGATTGGTGAGTGATACGGTCGCACTGGATGAGGCGAGAGGTGACACCTTGAGTATTGTGAACGCCTCTTTTGTTGTTGCACAAGATGAGCCATTTGAGACGACTCCAATCTGGCAGGAGAGTTGGTTCTTAGACTTGGTTAAGCAGGTCTTGGCAGGGATTGCGGTGCTGATTATTATTTTTGGCGTGATTCGTCCTATGTTGAGAGACTTGTCTAAAAAGGAGGAGACCTATTTAGAGTATCCTGAAGAGGCGCTGGATGATGAGGAAGATTTAGAGAATGCCGATGAAATTGCTAAAGCTTTAGAGGATATGAATAAAGAAGTTGAGCAAACAGCGAATGAAACGGGAGCGGACTCTGAAGAGGAGCACTTGCTACTTGAACGAGTACGTACGTTAGCGGCTGAAAACCCAAAAATGGCCGCGCATGTTATTAAACACTGGCTTGCGGGAGATGACTAATGCCTGAATCAGCGATAGAAGAGGTGAAGCCTGAAAAGGAGATTCCCTCATTGGATAAAGCCGCAATTTTACTGCTCTCTTTAGGTAAAGATACGGCGGCTAAAGTGTTAAAAGAGCTTAACCCTAGAGAGGTTCAGCAGGTTGGCTCTGCCATGACATCGGTAGAAAATGTTTCTCATTCTGATATTCATACCGTGATGCAAAGCTTTTTAGAGGAGTCAGGAGAAGATGCGCTAGGGATTGATCCAAGTGAGTATGCGCAATCTCTTATGGCAGATGCACTTGGTGATGGTGGAGGGCATCTAATGGATGCCGCCTTATTGGGCGATCAAGTGAAAGGGCTTGAAGCGCTTAAGTGGCAACACCCTTCGACTATTTCGAATATGTTACGTAATGAGCATCCACAAGTTGTAGCGATTGTTCTCTCCTATTTTGACTCAGATCAAGCGGCCGAAGTTTTAAGAGGGATTCCTGAGCGCTTTCAAGCAGAAGTGGTTTACCGAATTGCAACCTTAACCACGATTCAACCTAGAGCACTGTTCGATTTAAACAGTGTATTGGAAAATGCCTCCAGTGATGGAGAGGGCGGTAAATTAGCGACGATAGGGGGTGAAAAACGTGCGGCTGAAATTTTAAACTTGGTGGGCGGCGGGGTCGATACTCGTATTCTCGACGACATTGCGGCTGAGCACGAAGAGATTAGTAAAAATATTCAAGATAAAATGTTTGTCTTTGAAGATATTGCTGGTATTGATGATCGTGGTATTCAAACCATTGTGGCAGAAGTACCCAGTGACGTACTTATTGTTGCGCTTAAAGGGGCGGATAAAGACCTTAAAGAGAAGTTTTTGGGCAACTTATCCAAGCGTCAAGCCGATATTATGCGTGATGATTTAGAGACAGGGCCACCAGTCAAACTCAGTGCGGTAGAAGAAGCGCAGCGTGAAATTATTCTAACGGTAAGGCGTTTAGCGGATGAAGATAAAGTGATGATGCCAGGTGGTGCTGAGGAGTTCCTCTAGGTGGTTGATTCGAATACAGTGAAGGATGAGCTAGTTGATGAAAAGCAGGAGGCGCCTATTTTGACGCGTCTAGTCTCTTCGGATGGTCTTGCAAGTTCAAAAATAGAGGCTTGGCAGTTAAGTCAATTTGAGCAGTTTGATGCTTGTAAACCAGAAGTGGCTCCCGAAATTTCTGCAGAACTTTATCGACAAATACAGCAAAAAATAGAGCCAGAGCTTAAACAGCAGGCGGAATTATTAAAAAAAGAGGCCTATGATGTTGCTTATCAAAAGGGTTATCAAGAGGGCTTTGATGAAGGGTCTGAAAAAGGGCGTGTTGAAGCCAAAGAGCTTGCCTTGAAATCTCATGATGAAGCGTTGTCCACAACCGTAACGCAACTTGATGCGCTACTTTCCATATTTAAACAGCCTTATGCACAGCTTGAAACACAAGTATTATCAGAGTTGACAGATTTGGCTCTGCATATTGCGCATGAGGTGACTAAAAAAGAGGTTTCTGCACATAAAGAGTGGGTGCTTGAAGCGGTTCAAGAGGCGATTCAGGTCTTGCCTGATGAATCGAAAGCCTTTTTTATCGAGCTCTCTTTAGAGGATTTTGAGTTATTGCAGTCGTTAGAATCCCCCATGGTTGCGCAGTGGGATTTGAAGGTCAATAACACCTTAGAGCAAGGAACGTGCCTTGTAAAACAAGGAAACTCTTCCGTGCTAAATAGTTGGAAAGCTCGTTTTGATGAGGTGGCGAATCAATTGTTGACGCATACCTCCGCTTCTGCTCGCTCTTCTTAGGGAATGGTTATGGCTGATGCACACGATTTTAACCAGTTTCTGGTCTCCCGTCTTAAAACATTCCGTCACGCTTTAAATAAACCTGCACCACTTAATGTCGCGGGTCGTTTGGTTCGAATGGTTGGCATGACCTTAGAAGTGGTCGGTACATTTGCGCCCATTGGTTCTCGTTGTCAAATTTTAAATGGTAATAAATCACCTATTGAAGCCGAAGTGGTCGGGTTTCATGACGATCGACTGTTTTTAATGCCCATTGGCGATACGCATGGTTTGTCACCTAATGCTAAAGTGATCCCAGTAGAGGGGGGAATAAAAATTGGTGTGGGCAAGGGAATGCTTGGTCGAGTGGTGAATGGCGCAGGGCAGGCCTTAGATGGATTGGGTGAGATTGAGGTTGATCAGTATGTATCTTTGGCAGGTGAACGCATTAACCCACTGAATCGTCATCCGATTAATGAAGTGTTAGATGTCGGTATTAAGGCGATTAATGGATTATTAACCATTGGTCAAGGCCAGCGAGTGGGTTTAATGGCGGGTACCGGGGTTGGAAAAAGTGTTTTGCTGGGAATGATGACACGCTTTACCAGTGCCGATGTGGTGGTAGTAGGGCTGATTGGAGAGCGTGGTCGAGAGGTGAATGAGTTTGTAAGACATACCTTGGGTGAGGAAGGGTTAAAACGTGCGATTGTGGTTGCCACACCCGCGGATGATCCACCGCTGATGCGGTTGCATGGCGCCATGTTAGCGACCGCGATTGCGGAGTATTTTCGAGATCAAGGGGTCAATGTTTTACTGCTTATGGATTCGTTAACCCGCTTTGCACAAGCACAAAGAGAGATTGCACTGGCCGTAGGTGAGCCGCCTGCCAGTAAAGGATACCCCCCTTCGGTATTTGCAAAATTACCACAGTTGGTTGAAAGAGCTGGCAATGGGCAAGAGGGTGCAGGATCGATTACCGCGATTTACACCGTGTTAGCCGAGGGGGACGATCAGTCCGATCCCGTGGTGGATTCTGCACGAGGTGTGCTGGATGGTCATATTGTCCTCTCTAGAGAGATTGCGGACAGTGGACGCTATCCCGCGATTGATATTGAGTCGTCGGTCAGCCGAGTGATGGTTGATATTGTGTCTGATGACCAGCTTGAAAAAGCGCGAGCATTTAAAAAACTGTATTCGAGTTACCAACAAAACAAAGATTTAATTAGTGTGGGGGCGTATCGAAAAGGAGCCGATCCTTTGATTGATTTAGCCATCGCCAAACAACCGGACTTAACCGCGTTTTTATCACAAAAAATGTCCGAGGCTTTTTCAGTTGAAGATTCGATTTCAGCGTTAAATAATACGCTCTCAGCGCCTTCTTAAAAGTAACATTATGCAGTCAAGAATTAAGCGAATGCAAAAACTGGTTGAATTGGCAGAGATTGAATTAGACAAAGCCTCACAAACGCTTGCTGCGCTGCTTGAACAATATGAGCAAGAGAGGGAGCAGCTTAACTCTTTAGAAAATTATAGAAAAGAGTATTCTACGCTTTCGGTTAGTCAGTCGATTGTGACCACACCAATTCAGCTGCAAACGCGCCACTGTTTTGGCGATAAATTGCATCAAGCGGTTGAAGCGCAGACACAGCAAGTTGATCGGTTGGATGAGGTGGTTGAAAAAGCACGTGAAGCGTGGCAAGCGAAAAAAATAAGAAAGGAGTCACTGTCTGCATTGTTAATGAAGCTAAAGCAGGCACATCAATTTGAGTTGAATAAACAAGAGCAACGCATGTTGGATGAATTGGCGGCTCAGAAAGTGATAGCAAGTAGAGTAAGCAACTAAACGCTTAAAATTTTCCCCCCCCCTCTATTCTTATGACGAGTTATCGCACTCAATGATAAGTGGTATAGATATTGCTTTTTCGTGTTACAACGCGTTAATTTAAAAAATTCTGGGATGAATGTTTATGATGTTAACAAGCAAGATACCTCAAGCAGAGTCGTCTTTAGAAGCACTATCTTTAGCTTCGGGGGGGCAGGAAACATCTGAGAATAGGGTGTTTTCTGGACTATTTTCTTCTATGGTTGCGGCACAAGAAGAGGGGACGTTAGACCCTTTGAGCCAAGTAGAAGTACCTGTTAGCCGTGAAACGGCTTTAAACTTGGTGTCAGAATCAAGCACAGAAACACAGATACTGTTCTCAGCGAGTGATATTGTTAACGGAGTGGTGACACAGTTAGAGTCATCGAGTTCACCGCTGCTTAAAAGTGAATCGATCATTCGTCTTAATGCAAAAGTAGAAAGTGATGTTTTAAGCCTAGCGCAAGGGGAACTGAATCCTCCCAGTTTTTCAGCCGAACAGCCTATGTTGACTGAAAATTCAACGTTTATTTCAAACTCAGAATCGGCTATGAAAGATAGAGTCCCTCTTTCTGACGTGCCGCAACCTCTTTCAGTAATGGAACGTACAGAAGCCCCTTTAGTAGAGGTTGACTCATTAGATGAAATTTCTTCCCCCCCCCTTTCTACGCCTTGGATGCCAGATTCGGTGCGAATGGGAGAGGAAAGCCCGTCGTTGGGTGATTTAAATGTAAATCAACCAATAACTTATCAACCAAGTCAGACAATGGAATCAGAGACGCTTAATGTAAATGTTTATACAAATACAGATGGTTTAATGCAAGGAAAGCAGGGAGTTGAGTTATTAAATGTGAGTGTGGCGCAAGAGAGAGCGGCAGTGCAAGGTACTTCTTTTGCCCAAACAGGAAGTTTAGCTTTTAATTCAAATAGCCAAACTAGCAACTCCGTACTGAATCAAAGTACCACAAGCTGGGGAACGCAACTTGTTGAGGGGCAAGCCTCTCAGTCCGCTGGACAGCAAGGCCACTCTTTTGGTCAGTCTGGTCAACAGACCTCTGGGCAAGCGGCACAGCAACAAGCGATGATCTTTACTCAAGGAAGCCAGGAAAACAGGCAGCGTTCACTAGAACAACAGATGGCGATAAGAGCGATGGATGAGGCCACTGCGAAGTCAGAAGGCAAGGAGTTATTAGGGGGGGCAGAAATTGCCTCTTTGGATCGGAAAGGGAGTTTGCCGACTGGGTTACAAACAATTAATATTCCTCTTAAGCACCCACAATGGGGGCAAGCATTAGGGCAACGTATTGTTTTTATGTCCAATAATAGTTTACAGCAAGCACAGATCACCTTAAATCCACAAAGTTTAGGTCAAATTCAAGTGACACTACAGTTGGATAAAGACCAAAAAATGCACATCAGTTTGGCGGCACAAAATGGCATAACCCGAGAAAGTATGGAAAGTGCATTGCCTAAGCTTCGAGAGATGATGGAGCAAGCAGGAGTTCAGGTTGCATCGGTGGATGTGAGAGAACAAAAGCAGCATTTTTCAGAAAATGAATCCCGTCATGAAAAACATGAAAAAAACAGAATAGACAGCGCACTCGCTGAAGAGGGCTTGACTGAAGAGCCCCCTATGGCAACCGTTGGTTTAACCGATAATATTGTTGATTATTACGCTTAGGAGCACGAGATGAAAGATTTTAAACGAGTAGTAGGGGCTTTGCTCTCAATAGGTGTGTTTTTGGGTTCGTCTCCAGTCTTTGCCGATTCAGGATCAGGTGGTATTCCAGTGCTGGGTGCAATTTTGATTACCGTGTTGATTACCGGTATCGTTGTCGGGGCACTGGTCTATCTGTTTTTCTGTGGCAAGTCGAGTGCTTGTGAGCAAGGTGAGTTGATTGCAGAGCTGGAAAAGGTCATTCAGACAGAAGATTTTTCAACACACCTAAAATCGGACTCTACAGATCCTAAGCTACTCTTCACGTTGAATTCATTATTAGAGATGGCGGCAAATAAAATAACCGCACAGATGATTGAAACGTCTCAAGTTGAGTCAAAAGTGGCTGATTTTGAATCTCAAATTGAGGCGTTGAATGAAAGTTTGGCCGCCTGTTATGCACAGCAGCAACAAACCCCCGTCGTTGCTGAGCCGAGTTTCGATAATTCAGCATTGGTTGGTTTGTCTTCACAGCTTGAAGGCTTTGTAAATCAGGTAAATCAACACTCAATGGACGTCATTGATGTTAATAGTCAGGTGATTTCAGAGGTGAGCAGTTTAACAGGAGAGGTCTCGAATGCCTCTGGGGTGTTAAAAAAACTGGAAGCGGACAGTGGCAATATCGGAGCCGTGTTAGTGCTGATTCGAGATATTGCTGAACAAACCAATTTATTAGCGCTTAATGCGGCCATTGAAGCGGCACGTGCTGGTGAACATGGTCGGGGATTTGCCGTCGTGGCAGATGAAGTTCGTATTTTGGCAGGGAAGACGCAACAAGCAACCAAGGATATTCAAGGTATTATTGAAGAGTTACAGCAACATGCTAGAAATGCGGTACAGATGATGGAGGGTAGTCAGAACCGTGTTGCGCTAACGGAAGCGCAGGCAAATAAAGTCAATGAAGTATTAAACAGTATTGTTGAGAATGTTTCTGAGTTAAAATCAGCGCAAACGGAACTGTCGAGTGCGATTCAAAGTGCATGATATAAAAGCCGTCTGTTCTGCTAAGCGGTTACGAAAAGGGGTGAGTGAAAGATGAAAGCCATTATTGGTACACTGGTTGTTATCGGGACTTTATTGGGGGGGTATTTGCCTCACGGTGGATTTGCGATACTGGTTCAGCCATTGGAAGTACTTATTATTTGTGGTGGCGCGATCGGTGCTTACATTATTGCCAACCCTGGCTGGGTGGTGAAAGCGGGTGTAACGGATAGTTTAGCATTGGCAAAGCCAGATCCATATACTCAAGAACTCTATATGGAGTTGTTAGGCTTGATGTTTAAGATCTTTAATAAAGCGCGTCGAGAGGGATTGATGTCGATCGAAGCAGATGTTGAAGACCCGCACACCAGTGAGTTGTTTAACAGTGCGCCAAAAGTGGCGGCGAACCATCATGCACTTGATTTTATTTGTGATTATTTACGATTGATGATCAGTGGTGCCAGTAACCCTTACCAGCTTGAAGATTTAATGATTTTAGAGTTAGATGCGCACCACCATGAAGCGATGATGCCCAGTGCAGCGATTGGAAAAGTTGCAGAAGGATTGCCAGCGTTTGGTATTGTAGCGGCGGTATTGGGGATTATTGTTACCATGGGCTATCTGGATGCTGGACCAATGGAAATTGCACATCATATGTCGGTCGCATTAGTGGGAACGTTTTTAGGGATTTTATTTGCATATGGTTTTGTGGCACCGATCTCTGCAGATTTAGCAAATCGTGCCGAGGCTGAAAGTGCTTTTTTTAGTGTGATTAAAACCAGTCTGATGGCAAACTTGAATGGGTACGCACCTCAAGTCGCAATTGAATTTTCTCGTAAAGCGATTCCAAGTAAAGCGAGACCAACGTTTGCTGAAGTTGATGAGTTTTTACAGTCTCAAAAATAGTCCGTGTGATGCTTGAAAATAGTGCAGGGACTTAAAAAAGGGTTAAGTTACAATGAGTGATGATGAATCCATAATCATAAAGCGGCTTAATAAATGCCCGCATGTAGCTCATGGTGGGGCGTGGAAAATTGCCTTTGCTGATTTTATGACCGCTGCAATGGCCTTTTTCTTAATGCTATGGATTTTGGGAGGCGTGAATGATGAAGAGATGAAAGCGATGGCTGAGTTTTTTCGTGATCCAACCGTAATCGATGCCTCCCCTTCAACCTTGGTTGAATCCAAAGAAGCGGGGCAAACGGCCGATGCAATGATTGATATGGGCGGATTTAAAGATGCGCCAAAAAGTGCCGAGGATGGCGAGGGTGAGGGAGCAGGTAAAGCCCAAGAGATGGCTGATTTAGAAGCGATGAAAGCGGCATTGCAGCAAAAAATTAAAGAGAATTCTGAGTTGAGCCAGTTCAAAGATCAGTTGAAAATTGATATTACGCCGAACGGGTTACAGATACAGATTTTAGACGATCGAAAACGCCCTATGTTTGGTTCAGGAGTGGATCTGCCAAAAGAGTACGCAGCAAATTTATTAAGAGAGGTGGGGTCTGTCTTAGCATATTCGAATAATAAAATCAGTGTTGCAGGGCATACCGACTCCTCTGGTTATCATGCGAGTTCGGAATACACCAATTGGGAGCTTTCCGCAGACAGAGCAAATGCCGCTCGTAGACTTCTGTTAGAAGGCGGGGTTGATTCCGGTAAAATTGCTCAAGCCGTTGGAATGGCAGATACCGTCCCTTTCGACAAAGAAAATCCGTATAATCCAAGAAATAGAAGAATTAGCATTATTGTATTAAATAAAGAGGCTGAAGCGCGTTTAAAAAGTTTAAGCGATGCGCCACAGGTTGAAGATTTAAGTCAGCAAATGGACTTATTAGCGCACTAGGAAAAAGGGAAACGAAGGAAAAATTATGGCTGAAGAAGAAGTCGTTGAAGAAAAAAAGAAAGGTGGCAAGGGGTTAATTATTGCCTTAATTGTCTTAATCGTTCTACTATTGGTCGGTGTCGGTGCCTTGGCCTATTTGTTACTCGGTGCGAGTAGCGGAGACGAATCCAAATCTGATAATACTGAAGCACACGCACCAGCTGAGCACGGAGAGCCTGAAGAATTTAGCCATGCGAAAACCTACTCACCTAAATACAAACAATTTGAACCTCCTGGACCAGAAGCGGTTCCACTATATTTTGTAATGGATAAGTTTGTGGTGAACTTTAATGGCGAAGGGAAGGCTAAATTTTTGGCAGTCGATTTACAATTTTTATCGTACTATCCTCAAGTGGTTGGCCCTGATGGTGAGATGGAAAATTTACGCCCGATTTTAAAAAATGATATTCAACGGCTGCTTCGTAATCAAACGTTTACAACGTTAAACACCCCTGAAGGTCCCGATAAATTAAGGGCTGAAGTTCTTAAGGTGGTTCATAATGTGTTAGAGAAACATAATATTTATCCTGACTTAGTCGAAGATGTTTACATGACTCGTTTTGTGATGCAGTAAGGCATTGATATGGAAGATGTTTTAAGTCAAGATGAAGTCGATGCCCTATTAAAAGGAATGGGGGGCGGAGACATTGATTCTGAAGATGATGCGATCGATGAAACGGAAGCGAGATCTTACGACTTTACCAATCAAGAGCGCATTGTTCGAGGCCGTCTGCCAGCGTTAGATATTATTAATGAACGGTTTGCGAGAGGATTTCAAAGACACTTTAATGAGATGATCATGGCCAGTGTAGAGGTGACGGCTGGCGAAGTTAAAATCATTAAAATGATTGATTATTTACGCAATCTATTTGTACCCACCAGTTTAAATATTTATCGTATTGACCCTTTAAACGGGGTGGCACTGTTTATTTTAGACTCAAAGCTTATTTTTACTGCGGTGGATATTTATTTTGGCGGAACAGGTTTGTTGCCCTTTAAAATAGAGGGAAGAGAGTACACTCCGGTTGAAATGAGTATGGTGCGTAGTATTTTAGATATTACGACGGAAAACCTAGCAAAAGCTTGGGGGCCTGTGATGGATATCGATATTGAGTATATGCACTCTGAGATGAATCCGAAGTTTGCTGGGATTGTTGATCCAACCGATATGATCGTGGTGAGTCAGATTAATGTGCGTTTTGAAGGGGTGGAAGGGCGCGTTGATATTGTTATGCCTTATGCTATGTTAGAGCCCGTTAGAGATAAGCTCGAAGAGGGTGTACAAAACCTACAGGGCGAGAGCGATAATCGTTGGTCAAGAACACTTAAGGAAGAAGCGAAAAATATTGAAATTGATTTGAGTGTCAACCTAACGGAATTACAGATGAGTATGGATGACCTGATGAAAATGGAAAAAGGCGATATTATTCCATTGGAAATGCCAAAACAGGTCACCATTAAAGCAGAAGGGATTGCCATTATGCGTGGCGCACTCGGCGAAAGTAATCAGAAAAAGGCGGTAAAAGTGAATCAGATTTTACACCACCCAGCTTATCAAGAGCGAACCGTAGACAATGCAAAGGAATGGTACAATGAGTGAAAATGAGGATTTAAGTGCGTGGGGGGATGCGTTAGCAGAACAGGCGGACTCTGAAGGTGAAGACGCTTCAGCAGAAGATCCTTGGGGAGATGCACTCTCTGAACAAGCAGATGCTGAAGCCGCTGTAGAGCCTGATGATGTCAGTTCTGCGGCATTTGACCAACTGAGCTCAGAGCGTGGCGATGGTAAAAACAAAGTGGATTTGGATGTTCTGCTTGATATTCCCGTAACGTTACAGCTTGAGATAGGGCGAGCGAAAGTGTCTATTCGAAACCTGCTCTCTTATACTCAGGGGTCGGTGGTTGAAATGGATCGTTTAGCGGGAGAGCCGTTAGACCTATTAGTGAATGGCACCTTAATCGCGCATGGAGAAGTGGTGGTTATTAATGATAAGTTTGGGGTTCGATTAACGGACGTTGTGAGCCCTCAAGACCGAATAAAGAAATTAAAGTAATGCTGAAGTCCACTTTTATTGTAGGCATTTTATTAAGTACGACCTTTTTTATGAACTCAGTGGCACTGGCTGAAACCACCGTGGCGATTGGCGATTCAGTCACCCGTCCCAGTGAATATTTTGGTCAGATTATGCTCTCTCTGGTTTTGGTCTTACTGATTATTTTTTTAGCCGCTTGGATCTTACGCCGTTATAGTCGCTTTCCAGGCGTGGCCGATGGTAACTTGAAAGTGATTGGTGCGCTATCGGTTGGTCAGAGAGAGCGTATTCTGTTGTTACAGGTCGGACAAGAGCAAATTGTTGTGGGCGTGACCTCCAGTAAAATAACCACACTGCACCAACTTGAAGAACCCGTTCAAGTAAAGGATAATGCTCCCATGAGCAGTCAGTTTTCGAAACGACTGCAAGACGCTTTAAAATCTAGGAAACCCTAAAACTCATCGTGCAGATTCTTAAAACGGCTTTTTTTCTACTTCTCGCTTTTTTCCCTATTTTCTCGTGGGCGATGCCCGGTATTCCCGCATTTACGGTAGAAACCGATGCCTCTGGTACGCAAGACTATACCCTAACCATGCAGATATTGTTGCTGATGACAGGGCTTACCTTGTTACCGGCCGCACTGATTGCGACCACCTCTTTTTTAAGAATCGTTATTGTACTTGCTCTGCTAAGGCAAGCACTCGGTACGATGCAAACCCCTTCAAACCAAGTACTTATTGGGCTTGCCTTATTCTTAACCCTTTTTATTATGGGACCGGTACTCGATAAGATTTATGATGAGGCCGTCAGCCCTTATTTAGAAGAGCAAATTCAGTTTAAAGAAGCGGTAGAGCGTGGCTCAAAACCGATGCACCAGTTTATGTTGCAACAAACACGAGAAGATGACTTAGGTATGTTTGCTGAAATGGCGGACATTACTTTGTCCGATCCACAGGCCGTTCCCTTTAAAGTTTTGATTCCAGCCTTTATGGTCAGTGAACTTAAAACGGCGTTTCAAATTGGCTTTATGATCTTTATCCCATTTTTAATTATTGATTTGGTGGTTGCCAGTCTGTTGATGGCCATGGGAATGATGATGCTCTCGCCCATGATTATCTCTTTGCCCTTTAAACTCATGCTATTTGTGTTAATTGATGGCTGGGTATTGGTCACTGGTACCTTAGCCAATAGCTTTGTTGTCCCCGGAGGTATCTAATGCAACAAGAGTTTGTGTTAACACTCGGTCAAAGAATGTTAGAGATGGTGGCGATGATGTCCGCTCCCTTATTAATTCCTGCGCTATTGGTCGGTTTATTGGTCGGAATGTTTCAAGCGGCGACTCAAATTAATGAGATGACCTTGAGTTTTATTCCTAAACTCATGATTGTTGGGGTGGCTTTGGTGGTTGCAGGGCCGTGGATGTTAACGACATTAATCTCTTTTACACGCGAGTTGTATTTAAATATCCCAGCAATGATTGGATAGTTGAATGACTTTTAGCTATCCAGAATTCTTACAGCTGGTTGGTTTATACTTTTACCCCTTTGTGCGCATTAGCGCCATGTTTATGATCGTACCGCTTTTCTCTTATCGTTCTATTCCAGCACGTTTTAAGTTGATTTTTACCGTCTTTGTAACACTCGCCGTAGCCCCCTCATTATCGCTTCCTCCTCCAGTAGACCCTTTTACGTGGAAAGGGATTCTGTTTATCTCGCAACAAATATTAATTGGTCTTGCGATGGGATTAATATTTTTAGTGGTTTTTCAGGCGTTCGTTATGGCAGGGCACATGATTGCGATGGCAATGGGGTTAGCATTTGCATCCATGGTAGACCCCGGTTCGGGGTCTCAGGCACCAATTGTCTCGCAATATTTCTCGATTATCGTGACCCTGTTATTTTTGGCGTTAAATGGTCATTTATTAGTGATTCAGGTGGTGGTTGATAGTTTTGAGTATTTACCGATTGGTATTGAGTTTTTGAATCGAGAGAGCTTGCGGTTAATTTTTGAGTTTGGCAGTTATATCTTTTTAGCGGGCGTGCTCATCTCTCTACCTGCTGTGACGGCACTGTTACTGGTTAACATTGCCTTTGGTGTGGTAACGCGAGCGGCGCCGGCATTGAATATTTTTGCCGTAGGTTTTCCGATTACGCTATTAGCGGGTTTGGTTTTATTATCACTCATTACCCCTTTAATGTTGCCACACCTACAAGAGCTGATTGGGCATGCGTTAGATACGGTCAGTCGACTGAGTTTAACGGGAGCATAAGGTTATGGCTGAAAATGCAGACGGCTCCGAAAAGTCCGAAGAACCCACCGAGAAGAAATTACGAGAGTCGAGAGACAAAGGGCAGATACCTCGCTCTAGAGAGCTAACCACGCTATTAGTAACCCTTTCAGCAGCACTGTTTCTGTTGTTTTATGGCGCTCAGATGATTGAAGATTTTGAGGTCATTATGATCAAAGGGCTGAGTTTTGATCGCTCTGTTGCATTTGATACGTTAAAGCTATTTGACTTGATTGGTGCCTTGGCGGAAACCGCCTTCTTCTTACTTTTACCCTTTTTACTCGTTATGACATTTGTGGCGTTAGTGGCACCGGTATTATTGGGGGGCTGGTCATTTAGTGTCAAAGCCATGTCACCTAAAATGAGTAAATTAAATCCTATTTCCGGCCTTAAACGTATGTTTTCAACAAAGGCGCTATTGGAGCTGTTTAAAGCGTTTGCTAAATTTACGTTGGTCTTATCTATGGCGGTGTTTTTTATCTATACCACGTTTGGTGAAATTTTAGCATTGGGTGTTGAGCCATTAAGATCGGCTTTAGGTCATGCGGGTAGTTTGATTGTGGAAGCATTTATTTTTGTTAGCCTGTCTTTGTTGATTGTTGCCGCCATTGATGTGCCTTTTCAGCTTTGGGATCACAACCGTCAACTGTTAATGACCAAACAAGAGGTGAAAGAGGAGCATAAGCAGCAAGAGGGTAATCCAGAAGTGAAAGGGCGAATTCGACAGGTTCAACGGGAGATGTCGCAACGTAGAATGATGGAAAAAGTTCCCGATGCCGATGTGATTATCACCAACCCAACGCACTTTGCCATTGCATTAAAATACGATACCGAAACGATGCGAGAACCGATTATATTGGCGATGGGAGTAGACTTTATGGCGGCGCAAATTCGAACCGTGGCGACGGAAAAAAATATTGCAATTATAGAAGCCCCGCCACTGGCGCGTGCTTTATACTATAATGCTGAGATTGATCAACCCATTCCGTATGATTTGTTTAAAGCGGTAGCCTCTATTTTAGCCTATGTGTATCAGTTAAAAGAGCATGGCAAGGCTGAACAAGTAAATTTTGCAGAGCTGCCAATTCCTGACAATATGAAAACTGATATAGAGTAAATTAAGCAACGCATGGACTTTAAACAACTGTTTATTAAACTAAAAAATGCGCTACAGAGTGGTTTGGGTATTCCCATTGCGGTGCTCGCCTTGCTTGGTATGGTTACGATCCCCATGCCGCCTTTCTTGTTGGATATTTTCTTTACCTTTAATATCGCACTCTCTTTGGTTGTTCTGGCGTTAACCCTATATGCCAAACGGCCGCTCGATTTTGCGATTTTTCCAACCATAATTTTATTAGCCACCCTGTTTCGTCTCTCGCTTAATATTGCGTCTACCCGAGTGATTTTACTGGAAGGGCATAATGGTGGCGCGGCGGCCGGTCACGTAATTGAGGCGTTTGGTGAGTTTGTTATTGGGGGTAATTTAGCTGTTGGTTTGGTTATTTTTGCGATTTTAGTGGTGATTAACTTTGTTGTGATCACCAAAGGAGCGGGGCGCGTAGCAGAAGTAAGTGCGCGTTTTACATTAGACTCTATGCCTGGTAAACAGATGGCGATTGATGCCGATTTGAATGCGGGCTTAATTACACAAGAAGAAGCACAAGTTCGGCGCTCTGATATTGCGATGGAAGCCGAGTTTTATGGTTCGATGGATGGAGCGAGTAAGTTTGTAAGAGGGGATGCCATTGCGGGTATTTTAATTCTCTTTATTAACTTGATTGGAGGGCTGGCAATTGGAATGGTACAGCATGGGCTTCCATTTACGGAGGCGGGAGAGGTTTATACCATTCTTACCTTAGGTGACGGGCTGGTTGCCCAAATACCTGCACTGCTTCTCTCAACAGCAACGGCCATTATTGTCACGCGTGTCACCGGTGCCGATAGAAAAGATATGAACCAGCAGATGCAGGAACAGATGTTTGCAACACCGCAAGCACTGGGAACGGCAGCTGGTATTATTGGTGTGATGGGGCTGATTCCTGGGATGCCAAGCTTTGCTTTTTTGACCTTTGCGGGCATTGCAGGAGGCGGGGCTTATTTGATCTATCGACGGCAAAAAGAGACCTCTGATGCTGATATTGATTTAGCGGCGATTGAGACCGAAGAAGAGGTAAAGCCAGCCGATTTAAGCTGGGATGATGTTCAAAATGTTGATGTGTTAGGGTTGGAAGTTGGTTATCGTTTGATTCCAATGGTGGATCAGGCGCAAAATGGTCAGTTATTAGACCGAGTGAAAGGGGTGCGCCGTAAGGTCTCTCAAGAGTTAGGGTTTTTAGTCCCTCCTGTTCATATTCGTGATAATTTAGACTTAAAACCGAATCAGTATCGTATTATGTTAATGGGGGTTCCTTTAGGCTCAGGTGAGGTCTTTCCTGATAAAGAGTTAGCAATTAATCCTGGACAAGTGTTTGGAGAGATTGCGGGTATTGCCACCAAAGATCCAACATTCGGTTTGGATGCGGTTTGGATTAACCCGAGTGATCAAGATCAAGCGCAGGCATTGGGCTATACGGTGGTCGATGCAAGTACTGTGGTGGCAACGCATATTAGTCAGGTTATTCAAGACTATGCATACGATCTATTTGGACATGATGAAGCACAGCAGTTGCTGGATAAATTAAAACAAAGTTCGCCTAAGTTGGTTGAAGAGTTGGTGCCAGATAAACTCTCTTTAGCGGTTGTGGTGCGAGTATTACAAAACTTGTTACGTGAAAAAGTTCCGATTAAGGACATGCGAACGATTTTAGAGGCGTTAACTGAAAAAGCCACGACCACAAAAGATCCAAATGAGTTAACGATGTTTGTTCGAACCGCCTTAGGGCGAGCCATTGTGCAAAATATTGTTGGCAATGAGGATGAGTTGAAAGTTATTACCTTGGAGCCTAGTTTGGAACAAATTTTGCTACAAGCAACGCAAGGTGCACCAGACGGGCAGTTGGCGATTGAACCTGGGCTAGCAGAAAGATTGCACACGACATTAAAAGAGGAGTCTCAAAAATTAGAGGCGACAGGGCAGTCTCCTGTGTTATTAGTGGCGCCACAGATACGTGCACAATTAGCAAGGCTGTTTAAATATAGTCTTCCTGAGTTGTTTATTTTGGCGTATTCAGAGGTGCCAGAAAACCGACAGATTAGTGTGGTCGCGAATGTAGGGCAAGGGGGCTAAGTTGAAAATAAAACGTTATTTTGCACCCTCCATGCGTTTAGCCATGAACTTAGTTCGTGAGGAGCACGGTGACGATGCTGTGATATTGTCCTCTAAAGATGTGGAAGGGGGGGTGGAGATTGTTGCCGCTTTAGACCCAGAAGCGGTGTACTATCAAGAGACGCAAGAGCGTCCTCCGACAACGGCAAGAAGCTCTTATCAAAGTCCAGAACACGCTGCGCCATCCCCAGTAGGGGGGGGAGAAAATAATCAAGCCTTAGCTGGAATGGCTGCAGAGATACAAGCAGTGAAAGCGATGCTTGAAAATCAGTTGTCTGGTTTGGCTTGGGGGCATGAAGAGCAGCATGACCCTCATAAAGTAGAGCTGATTAAAAAACTATTGCAACTGGGGATTGGTTGGAATCTGAGCCAAAAACTGGTACAACGTATTGATGCAAAAAGTCACCAGGCATGGACGACAATTTTGGCCAATATGGAACGCGATATTCTCGTTGAAGAACGTGATATGATTGAGCGAGGTGGCATTATTGCCCTAGTGGGGCCTACGGGCGTGGGTAAAACCACTACCATTGCAAAAATTGCCAGCCGTTTTGTGATGCGAAACGCCCCGCAAGAGCTTGCATTAATCACCACAGATTGTTATAAAATTGGGGCTCAAGCACAGCTAAAAACATTTGCTGATTTAATTAATGTTCCGGTGCATGTAGCCGCCACGCAAGGGGAGCTTTATGCCCTATTAGCCTCGTTAGGACATAAGAAAATGGTGTTAATTGATACCGCAGGAATGAGTCAAAGAGACTTGCAACTGTCACAGCAATTAACCTCAGGGCATGAAGGCGCAACCAATGTACGTAATTATTTAGTCATGTCTGCTGCAACACAACTTAACGTTATGAGTGATATTGTGGACTCATTTGGTCGAATCGTGTTAAAGGGTTGTATTTTAACCAAAGTAGATGAAGCGTTGCAGTTAGGCAATATATTAACCCTATTAATTGAAGCACAACTTCCCATTGCATTGTTATCTAGTGGGCAACGAGTACCAGAGGATTTAGAAGTGGTAAGAAGTAGAGAGCTGATTGACCGAGCCATTGTGTTAGGACATCAAAACAAGCGTTCTTCTCAAGATGAACAAGCCTTCCGTATGGGAATGGGAAAGGAGGTCACGGATGCTCAATGATCAAGCTTCGGGTTTGCGAGCCATGCAGTCAAACCATGCCACAACACGCTCAGGTTCGAGCGCGCCAGTGAGAGTGATTGCGGTCGCCAGTGGAAAGGGCGGGGTAGGTAAAACCAACATTTCTGTGAACTTAGGTGTTTCACTCAGTAAAATGGGAAATCGAGTGTTACTCATGGATGCCGACATGGGGCTTGCCAATGTTGATATTATGTTAGGGTTACAAACCAAATATAATCTATTGCATGTACTTGAAGGTGAAAAAAACCTTGAAGAGGTGATTGTTGAAGGGCCGGCTGGCCTAAAAATTATTCCCGCCGCTTCGGGTGTAAGTAGAATGGCACAATTGACGGCCATGGAAAACGCTGGAATAATTAACGCGTTTTCAGCGTTAAGCGATCAACTGGATATTTTAATTGTGGATACTGCGGCTGGCATTGCGGATAGTGTGGTGAGTTTTTGTCGAGCCGCACAAGAGGTCGTGGTGGTGGTCACCGATGAGCCAGCCTCCATTACCGATGCCTATGCACTTATTAAAGTATTGAGTCGAGATCATCAGTTAACCCGTTTTAGACTGTTAGCGAATCAAAGTCGCTCTGCGTCACATGGTCGGCAACTTTATGAAAAACTCGCTAAGGTTTGTGAGCAATTTTTAGACGTAAGTTTAGACTATTTTGGCTCCATTCCATTTGATCATGATTTACGTGATGCCGTGCAGAAACAGATTCCTGTTACGGTCTATAAACCACACAGTGAATCGGCTCAAGCATTTAGAGAGATCGCACGAAAGGTTGAAAAATGGCCAGTTCCGAAAGGCGCAACGGGGTATTTACAGTTTTTTGTTGAAAATTTATTTCAATCAGGGCATTAGAAGTCTATGACGGGAACCACTGCATACGAAGATGTTCAAAAACAAGCCTCTAATGAACTATTGGAGCTGGAGCAGTACCTGCCGTTGGTTAAGCGGATTGCCTATCATCTAAAAGGGCGTTTGCCAGACAGCGTCTTTGTGGATGATCTTATTCAGTCAGGTATTGTTGGCTTAATTGAAGCGATGCAAAAATTTAATGCCAATCAAGGTGCCAGTTTTGAAACCTATGCCGGAATTCGAATTCGAGGCTCCATGTTAGATGAAATTCGCAAAGGAGACTGGACGCCACGTTCCGTGTATCGAAAATCGAGAGCCGTCAGTGAAGCGATTAATCAAGTGGAATCTAAGCTAGGGAGAGAGGCGCGTGATGAAGAGATCGCCACCCAAATGGAGGTTTCGATTGAGGAGTATCACCATATTTTACAAGACACCAATTCGGTTCATCTGCTCTCAATCGATCAACCCGATCACGATGAGCTGGCAGAAGACCGAATGGTGAGTAATCTTGCCACCCCATTTACAGAGTTAATGGAATCCGGTTTTCAAGAGGCTTTGGTGAGTGAAATATCGAGTTTACCTGAAAAAGAAAAGCTGGTAATGTCTCTCTATTACGATGAAGAGTTAAATTTAAAAGAAATTGGTCAAGTGTTGTCCGTGAGTGAATCTCGAGTCAGTCAAATTCACAGTCAAGCCATTAAGCGAATTAGGTCGCGTATGGCCGATTGGATAAAGTAGTTTAGGGAATAAAAAAATGCAAATGAACAGAGATATGAATATTTTAGTGGTAGATGATTTCTCTACCATGAGACGAATTGTGAAAAACCTACTGAAAGAGTTAGGGTTTCACAAGTTTGATGAAGCCGATGATGGCGCAACAGCCTGGCCAATGGTACAGACAGGTAAATACGACTTTATTGTCAGTGATTGGAATATGCCCGATATGACAGGGCTAGACCTGTTAAAACATGTTCGAGCCGATGCGAACTTGCAAAATACACCATTTTTGTTAATCACTGCAGAAGCGAAGCGCAGCCAGATTTTAGAGGCCGCGCAAGCGGGTGTGGATGGTTATATTGTAAAGCCTTTTACGGCCGCTACACTCAATGCCAAAATACATAAAATATTTGAACGCGTTGCCGAAAGAGAAAATGCAAAATAGGTCATCATGGTATAAAAAATTGTGATTAGTCTTGATGAAAACCCTATACGATAATGGATGTCGTATAGGGTTTTTTTATAGGAAAAAAGGAGTTGTCATTCATGACGTGTAGTACCCAAATTGATATTGAAGTTGTTCAAGCACTGTTAACCGCACTGCAAGAGGATAATCAAGAACAAGCGGTTGAACTATTAGATAACTTAACCCAGTTAAGAGAGTCCGAGCTCTATCAACGTTTAAGTGGTTTAACCAATAATTTACACGATACATTAGATGAGTTGGTGGATAATCAACTGTTACTACAGACCAAGCATGACATTCCGGATGTGGCCGAGCGCCTAGAGTATGTACTCTCTTCGACTGAAGAAGGCTGTGCGAAAACCTTGGCATCTACCGAAAAAGCGATGGATTTAAGTGAGTCCATTGGTGAGCTTATTCAAGGCTCGTTAAACGATGAAAAGCAGAAACTAATACAAGACTTACTGAGTGAATTAAATACCGAGTTAACCAATATCTTATTGGCACAATCTTTTCAAGATCTAACTGGGCAAGTATTAAACCGAGTGGCGTTAACCATCTCCTCGCTTGAGCAAAGTTTAATTCAATTGATTTCAGAGTCTCGTCATGACTATGATGCCATTCCTGACCGAACGGAGAGTGAACAAAAATCCGCTGAAATGAAAGGTATTGGTCCTAATGTGACACAAAAATCAAAACAAGACTCTATTGATAGTCAGAGTGATGTAGATGACTTATTGGGGGAGCTTGGTATCTAGTCTCTTTTAGGATGAACCTCAAGCTACTTGGAAACAGAGGAAAGGGGTAAGGTGGCATAATAATTGCTTTTATTTTTAATAGGTTAAGCAATAATAATTGAGTGGAGTAAATGCTGTGGATGAAGAGATTTTACAAGACTTTTTAGTCGAAGCGGCAGATTTAGTTGAACAGTTAAATGAACAGCTAGCAGATCTTGAAAACTCTCCAACCGACAGTGATCTATTAAATGCGGTGTTTAGAGGGTTTCATACCATTAAAGGGGGGGCAGGATTTCTTGCCATTACCCCATTAATTGAAGTTTGTCATCGTGCTGAAAATGTTTTTGATAAAATTCGTAATGGCGATGTAGACTACGATGCTTCAGCTGCTGAGGTGATTTTGCGTGCCTTTGATGTCATCAGTGACATTTTAGAGCAGTTAAATGATGGCGAGCGCGAATTTGCTGAAAATGATCCAGAGCTACTGGCCGAGTTAGATGCCTTAACAGGAAAAGCGCAAGTGCCTGTTGAAGCCCCTTCCGATGAGACTTCACCGACGAGTGAGCCTGTTTTGACCTTACCAGAAGGGGTTGATCCTGATGGCGATATGTCAGATGAAGAGTTTGAAGCGTTATTGAATCAACGAGATGGCGCATCGAATACGAATGGCCCTGCAACATTAACGCTTCCCGAAGGGGTTGATCCCGATGGCGACATGTCAGATGAAGAGTTTGAAGCGTTATTGAATCAACGAGATGGTGCATCGAATGCGAGTAGCTCAGTAACATTAACGCTTCCCGAGGGCGTTGATCCCGATGGTGAGATGTCAGATGAAGAGTTTGAAGCCTTACTCAATCAACGAGATACTCAAACGTCCCCCCCTAAAGTTAAAAAATCAGTAGAGATGTCGTCCGTTTCTACACCAAAACCAACATCAACTCCCAAGCCCGCCCCACAGCCCAAAGCAAAAAAAATAGCAACGGCCAATAAAGCCAAGCCAGCGGCTAAAAATAGTACTGAATCAACAGTTCGAGTCGACACTAAGCGATTAGATGACATTATGAACTTAGTGGGGGAACTGGTCTTAGTTCGAAATCGTCTGTTGACCTTAAAGGGAAAAAACAGCAATCGAGAAGATATTGCCAATGCGGTGGCAAATTTAGACCATGTCACAACCGACTTACAAGCTTCGGTATTAAAAACTCGAATGCAACCCGTTAAGAAAGTGTTTGGACGCTTTCCACGAGTGGTACGTGATCTCGCCAGAAAACTAGGCAAAGACATTATCTTAGAGTTAAAGGGTGAAGAGACCGATTTAGATAAAAACCTAGTGGAGGCTTTAGCAGATCCATTGGTTCATTTGGTTCGAAATTCCGTCGATCATGGGGTTGAAATGCCCGATGTACGTGTTGCTGCGGGCAAGCCTAAAACAGGTACCGTAGTGCTTGCCGCACAACAAGAGGGCGATCATATTCTGCTCTCCATTACCGATGATGGTAAGGGAATGGATCCAGATGTCTTGCGTCAAAAAGCCGTTGAAAAAGGCATGATGGATGAACAGATGGCGAGCCAACTTGATGATAAATCCGCGTTTGAGTTGATTTTATCCGCAGGGTTTTCAACCGCCGATCAAGTAAGTGATATTTCAGGGCGTGGCGTTGGTATGGATGTGGTAAAAAACATGATTACCAAACTGAATGGTAGCATTGATATTCATTCCGTATTAGGCGAAGGCACTAAAATAAGCATTCGAGTGCCACTTACGCTTGCGATCTTGCCCACGTTAATGGTTGGTTTTAATGAAGATAGCTATGCCATTCCACTGACCAGCGTACAAGAAATTTTTGATTTTAATCCTGAAAAAACCAATAAAATTGACGGACAGATGATGGTGCGTTTAAGAGAGGAGAGTATTCCGCTTTACTTCTTAAACGAATGGTTAGCTGCCGATAAGCCCAAAGATAACTATCGAGGCGATAAGGTCGTGATTGTTTCCGTGGGAAATCAACGAGCAGGGCTGGTTGTAAGTCAAGTTAATGGTCAAGAAGAAGTCGTGATTAAACCACTTGGCGTGATGCTAAAATCAGCATTAGGCTACGCAGGTGCTACCATTACAGGGAACGGTAGCATTGCTTTGATTTTAGATCTTCAAGGCGTGGTAAAACGCTTTCAATGATTGTGTACTAGAAGGATGATATAAATGGACGTAGCAAATGAAATGCCTTCTTTTGGCAATGATATGGAAATAGAGGACTATAACGATGAGCCCGCTTATTTAGGTCCCAGTACGCGCTGTGTGCTTTTTACATTAGAAAACGAAGTGTACGGTATTCAAGTCCAAAAAATACGAGAAGTTTTAAGAGTGGGTACGATTCGTCAAGTGGCGGGAGCAAACTACGGGGTACTTGGTGTAATTAATGTTCGAGGCGTTATCGTCACTGTGGTGGACTCTCGCGTCATGTTTAATATGCCCACTCGAGAAGTGGACGACCTCTCCCGAATTATTATTGTTGAACTGGATGAAGAACGCACCGTCGGCATCATGGTCGATTTTGTAAAAGAGGTAAAAGATATTCCAGACGATAAAATAGAGTCGCTTTCAGGCTCTAAAGAAAATGCTTCGCGTTACATTCAAGGGGTTGCACATTTTCAAGATAATGTGATTATTTTAATTGATGTTGACAACATGTTTATGGGCGTTGAATAACACTTATTCCCCCCCAAAAAAACATCCATCCATACTTGTCAGCATTAACGGTTGAAATAAATTTGCTTAAATCATCGACCTTAAACTCATGTTCATGCCATGTAAGATCTGATTTCAAAAACTTCAGCACTTTCAGCAACCAACTTAAGTCCTAAATGCACTCCAAAACTCTTGATTTCATAGAAACTTAAAAGTAGACGACGAACCTATGGGGTGCACGGGTAATGATGGAAAAATGGTATTTAGATTTGAAAAAAAATCATGATATGAACTGTCATCAACATACAACGGACGAACATAAACTACGCCCAAATATTTACAGGTTTGGATAAGATAGGGGGGGAATTTAAAAACCCAAAATTCTACAAAGTCCGAGTAATCTCCCGAGTCCCTTCTAACGCCTTAATCGCCTCATTCGCGCGCATAAACAGGGTTTGACTGTCCTCTTCGCTGTCGCGTAGTTCGGTGATGCCTGCGTGGCTGGTGAGGCAGGTGGTTATGTTGTCTTCGAGTTTGATGGTTTGGGCGGCGATGGTCTCTTGCGCCAGTTTGGCGATTCGGAAGGCATCTACTGCTTTGACTTCGGGCAGGACAATCATGAATTGATCGCAACTTAATCGACCGATGTAACCTAAATCGTTCACCACGTTTTTAATGGCGTGCGCGGTGGATAAAATGGCTTTATCGCCCGCTTCGTGTCCGTAGGCATCGGTGATGCGTTTGAAGCAGTCTAGGTTGATTTTGATGAGTGACAAGGCTTGGTTATTTAACCGTGCCTTATTGAGCTCTTCGTCTACTAAACCCAGAAAAAAATCTCGATTGTAAAGATCGGTGAGCGGGTCTTTGGAGGAGAGGTGTTCGATCTGCTCCTCCATGTGTTTGCGACTGCTGATATTGATGGCGAGCCAGATAACGGCAGGTTGGTCGTAAGTACCTTCTTTGATTGGGTACACCCGTGCTTCATACCATTGTCCGCCTTTGGGGCCTTCGATGACGCCATCAATTTCGTTATTGGCGAGTTGGTATTCAATCTCTTGCAGGCGGTTGGCTTCAATGGCGCGTTGCACCACTTTTAAGAAGCGATCCGCCATCCCTTTGGGCAAAACATCATGATAATTTTTGCCTAATAAACTGGAGCCATCGGCATACAAACTGCGCTCTTGTCCGCCAATGATATCAAGGTAAGTGCCATCTTGACCCATTACAAAAATAGGGTCAGGCATGGCATTGGCGATGGCTTCTAAATGCGATAAACTGGCGTGGGTTTCGGTCGTCGTGTCGCTCATGGGTTAGCCCTTTGAAATTGGTTTGTACTTAATACGATGTGGTTGTGCGGCATCGGCACCTTTACGGCGTTTTAAGTCCGCTTCGTAGTCTGAGAAATTCCCTTCAAACCACTCAACGTGCGAGTCACCTTCAAACGCGAGCATGTGGGTGGCGATGCGATCTAAGAACCAGCGATCATGGGAGATCACTACGGCACAGCCTGCAAATTCCAATAGTGCCTCTTCAAGGGCGCGTAAAGTTTCCACGTCTAAATCATTGGTCGGCTCATCCAGTAGTAGTAAGTTTCCGCCACTTCTCAGAGTTTTGGCGAGGTGAACACGATTGCGCTCTCCCCCTGAAAGAGTACCAATTTTTTTTTGTTGATCGCCACCTCTAAAGTTAAAGCGGCTGCAATAGGCGCGGGAGTTGACTTCGATGTTGCCCACCATAAAATTTTCATCCCCCCCTGATATTTCTTGCCATACAGTATTGTCGTCATTAAGCGAGTCGCGGCTTTGGTCAACAAACGAGAGCTGTACGGTTTCACCAAACTCAATGGTGCCTGAATCGGGTTGTTCTTGCCCAGTGAACATTTTAAATAGGGTCGATTTACCTGCACCGTTGGCACCCACGATACCGACAATTCCCCCTTGTGGTAGTCTAAAAGAGAGGTCGTCAATCAGCAAGCGATCGCCAAAGCTTTTGGAAAGGTTGTTGACCTCAAGAACTTTTTGCCCAAGGCGTTCAGCAACGGGAATAAAAATCTCATTGGTTTCGTTCCGTTTTTGGTGCTCAACACTGCTGAGTTCATCAAAGCGTGCCATACGAGCTTTGGATTTTGCGTGTCGACCTTTGGCGTTGGAGCGTACCCACTCCAGCTCACTTTGAATCGTTTTCATTCGTGCCGCTTCGGACTTAGACTCTTGTTGCAGACGCTTTTCTTTTTGCTCTAACCAAGAGGAGTAGTTGCCTTCGTAGGGAATTCCTTCGCCACGATCCAGCTCTAAAATCCACTGAGCGGCGTTGTCTAAGAAGTAACGATCATGGGTGATGGCGACCACGGTACCTGTAAAGTCGAGTAAAAAGCGTTCTAGCCAAGCGATGGATTCGGCATCCAAATGGTTGGTTGGCTCATCCAATAACAGCATGTCGGGCTTTTCGAGTAGCAGTTTACACAGAGCCACACGACGACGTTCACCACCAGAAAGTTTACTCACATCGGCATCCCAAGGGGGAAGTCGTAATGCATCGGCGGCAATGTCTAAGGTACGTTCAATGTTGTGACCATCTTTGGCTTGAATGATGTCTTCGATTTCAGCCTGTTTTTTAGCCAGCGCATCAAAATCCGCATCGGGTTCGGCGTAAGCGGCATAGACAGCATCCAGTTCTGCCAGCGCATTGGTAACTTCAGACACCGCTTCTTCAATATTGCCACGCACATCTTTGCTCTCATCCAACTGAGGCTCTTGGGCAAGATAGCCAATTTTAATCCCTGGTTGTGGACGTGCTTCACCAATAATATCAGTGTCTAACCCCGCCATAATTTTTAATAGGGTTGATTTACCTGAACCATTTAAGCCTAACACCCCAATTTTTGCCCCCGGAAAAAACGAGAGGGAGATGTCTTTTAAAATTTGACGATTGGGTGGAACCACTTTTCCAACGCGGTTCATGGTGTAAACAAACTGAGCCATGTAAATTTTCCTATTTTTTTGAAAAATAGAGACCTTTGCACGAGAGGGGCGCGAGAGAAAAAAAGGATGAAATTTGGCTGATTGAGGCGTAAATCGTAGTGAATACCTAGGTATTCGCAAGATTTTCAACAAAAATCAGGCGTATTTCAGCCTTTTTTATCCGTGCATCCTTTCGTGCAAAGGTCTCAATAAATAATGAGGGTCACTTTACCTAAAAATAGGAGACAGTTAAAGAGGTAAACCGCTAAGGAGTCTATTTATATGAATAAATCGGGGGATAACATGAGATGAATTCACGTTTAAGGCGAGTTTAAAATTGGTTATTTGGCTTGAAAAAAGGTAGAATTAGCCCTTTTAAAGACCCCTACTATTTCTGAAACGGAGAGCCTGAAAGATGTTCACAAAATCTATGACAATTGCTGGTTATGATGACTTAATTGCCGATGCAATTAAAAATGAAGAGACGCGTCAAGAATCGCATATTGAATTGATCGCCTCTGAAAACTATACCAGCCCGCGTGTGATGGAGGCTCAAGGCTCTTACTTTACCAATAAATATGCGGAAGGCTATCCAGGAAAGCGTTATTACGGTGGGTGTGAGTTTGCCGATGTGGTGGAACAAGCGGCGATTGACCGTGCCAAAGAGTTGTTTGGTGCAGATTATGCCAATGTGCAACCGCACTCTGGTTCTCAAGCCAATGCAGCGGTTTACATGGCATTGGTTAAGCCGGGTGACACCATTTTAGGAATGAGTTTGGCGCATGGCGGTCATTTAACACATGGTTCGCATGTGAGTTTTTCAGGTAAAATTTATAATGCAGTTCAGTATGGTATTGATCCTGTTTCAGGCCAAATTGATTACGATGAAGTGCAAGCGTTGGCGAATGAACATCTGCCTAAAATGATTGTGGCAGGTTTTTCAGCATATTCACAAGTGATTGATTGGGCACGTTTCCGTGAAATTGCCGATTCGATTGGGGCGTATCTGTTTGTGGATATGGCGCACGTGGCAGGCTTGATTGCGGGGGGCGAGTATCCGAACCCGATCGAGTTCGCACATGTGGTAACCACCACAACCCATAAAACGTTACGTGGCCCGCGCGGTGGTCTAATTTTGTCGAAAGGTCATCCAGATCTTGAGAAAAAATTAAATTCAGCGATTTTTCCCGGTGGACAAGGTGGGCCATTGGTGCATGTGATGGCGGCTAAAGCGGTTTCATTTAAAGAGTGTTTAGAGCCTGAATGGAAAGCCTACTGCCAAAATGTCATTAAAAATGCCAAAGCGATGGCGGATGTCTTTATGGCACGTGGTTGTGATGTGGTTTCGGGTGGAACGGAGAATCACCTGTTTTTAGTGAGCTTAATTAAAAAAGGCTTAACGGGTAAATTAGTGGATGCGGCATTGGATGCGGCACACATTACCATTAATAAAAATGCGGTACCGAATGATCCAATGTCACCCTTTGTGACCAGTGGAATTCGTGTTGGAACCGCTGCGGCAACCACGCGTGGTTTTACCGAAGAAGATTGCGTTAATCTAGCGACATGGATGTGTGACGTGATTGATTCGTGTCATCAAGAAACTGAAAGCTGGGATGCCGATGTGGTGGCGGATGTTTGTCAAAAAGTGACAAAGCTCTGTGCAGATAAGCCTGTTTATAAGTAATTCAATTGATGAGTGCGTAATGTACTCAAATAGATGAAAACCACCTGTGCAATGACTTGCAAGGTGGTTTTTTTATATTTAGGAATGAGTAGGGGGGGGAGAAAAATGCACTGTCCATTTTGTAATGCGCCAGAAACCAAAGTCGTCGATTCGCGTTTAGCGACCGAAGGGGCACAAGTTCGACGACGCAGAGAGTGTATGGGGTGTGGCGAGCGTTATACCACCTATGAAACCGCGGAACTCTCACTGCCCAGAGTGGTAAAAAGTGATGGAAACCGTGAAAAATTTGATGAACAGAAGATTCGCAAGGGGCTGATTAAAGCGTTAGAAAAACGCCCCATTGAAAGTGATGAGATTGATCGCGTTGCCAGTCAAATTACCAAGCGTTTGATGACCGAAGGGGTACGAGAGATTCCGTCGAATACCTTGGGTGAGTGGGTAATGGAAGCGTTGCAAGAGCTAGATCAAGTGGCGTATGTTCGTTTTGCATCGGTCTACCGTTCATTTCAAGATGTGAATGCGTTTCAAGAGGAGATTGATAAATTAGTCAAAGCCACACGTGCGAAAAGTATGAGCGGCAATGCAAATAATGGTTATAAAAGTTAATCCTGTGACAACTTGTAACGCATCCGTCGATGACCAGCACTATATGCAACACGCATTAACCTTAGCTCAAAAAGGGCGCTACTCTACAAAACCTAACCCCGCAGTAGGGTGTGTACTGGTGAATGCGGGAAAAGTGGTTGGCACAGGGTGGCACCTTCAAGCGGGGCAGCCCCATGCAGAGCGTCATGCGTTAGAGCAAGCGGGCGATTTAGCCATGGGTGCAACGGCGTATGTAACGCTCGAACCCTGTTCACACTTTGGTCGCACTTCGCCTTGTTCGAATGCGTTGATTGAGGGGGGGGTAAAAAAAGTTTGGGTGGCGATGTTAGACCCCAATCCACTGGTCTCAGGGCAAGGGGTTGAACAACTTAAACAAGCAGGTATTGAGGTTGAGGTGGGGTTGTTAGAAGCGGATGCTTTGGTCTTAAATACAGGCTTTGTACGCCGAATGGAGCAAGGCTTGCCTTATGTGATCTTAAAGATGGCGAGTAGTTTGGATGGTCGAACCGCACTGCAAAATGGTGAAAGTAAGTGGATTACCGGCGCAGAGTCGCGTTTAGAAGTGCACAAGTTACGCGCGGCTTGTGGTGCTCTTATTACAGGCATTGGAACCGTGTTGGCAGACAACCCGAGTTTAAATGTGCGTCTGCCAGATGAGATGTTGGCAGAGATGAATTTGACGGTTGAAACCTGTCAACCGTTACGGGTAGTATTGGATGCGGAACTAAATATGCCGTTGAATGCTAAAATGTTGACCTGCTCTGGTCGAACGTTGATTGTGGTGAGTGAGGCGTGTTTAGAAAAACAAGCCGAGCGCACTGCGCTATTGAAAGCAAAAGGGGTTGAGTTTCTGGCGGTTTCATCGCTTGCGGGAAAATTGGATATTCAAGCTGTATTGCACTACCTTGCAAAACATGAACAAATTAATACCGCCATGGTAGAATCAGGCGCGACGCTCGCAGGGGCTTTTTTAGCGGACAGTTTGGTGGATGAGTTGCACAACTTTATCGCACCTTGTGTTTTGGGCGATCAAGCCAAACCGATGTTTGTTCTGCCTACGATTCAAACTATGAACGACAAAATTCAATTGCAAATGGTATCTATTGAGCAATTTGGTGAAGACGTGAGAATCGTTTTAAAAAGGAAGTAACCATGTTTACAGGAATTATTGCTGCCACAGGGAAGATCGCCAATATTGAACCGCAAAATGGCGATTGGAAAGTTACCGTTCATACGGGTCAGTTGGATATGGACGATGTGCAACTGGGCGATAGCATTGCCGCCAATGGCATCTGTTTAACCGCCATTGAATTTGGCAATGACTATTATGTTGCCGACGTGTCCGGTGAAACCTTAAAAGTGACTACGGCAGGCGACTGGAAAGTCGGCACGCCTGTGAATCTCGAAAAAGCATTACGCCTGCAAGATCGCCTAGGTGGTCATTTAGTTAGCGGTCATGTGGATGGTGTTGGCGTTGTGAAAAACATCAGAGAAGAGGGACGGTCGTGGCGTTATGACATTGAAGCACCACTGCCTTTGGCAAAATACATTGCCGCTAAAGGCTCTATTTGTATGAATGGCATTAGCCTCACGGTTAACCAAGTGGATGCGTGTGTGTTTGATGTTAATATCGTGCCACACACTCGACAAGAGACCACCATTAAAGACTTTACCGAAGGGACACGAGTGAACCTTGAAGTGGATCTGCTCGCGCGTTATTTAGAGAGAATGATGAGTGCACCACAAGCCGAAAAAAGTGCCAGTATCACCCCACAATTTTTAGCAGAAAACGGATTTAAATAGCCATGCAGTTAAACACCATTGAAGAACTGATTGAAGATTACAAACAAGGTAAAATGGTCATCCTCATGGATGATGAAGACCGAGAAAATGAAGGCGATTTATTGATTCCCTCTTCACTGGTTACCGCGGAAGACATTAACTTTATGGCGCGTTACGGACGGGGATTAATCTGTTTAACGCTCACCCGTGAACGCTGTCATCAACTGCATTTACCATTGATGGTAAAAGACAACTCCGACCCACATGGCACGCCATTTACGGTTTCCATTGAAGCGGCAGAAGGCGTGACGACAGGTATTTCTGCAGCGGATAGAGCTGTGACCGTAAGAGCGGCCGTTGCTCCGGATGCTGGACCCGCAGACATTGTGACCCCTGGGCATATCTTTCCGTTAATGGCGCAACCCGGTGGTGTTTTAACCCGTGCAGGGCATACTGAGGCGGGCTGTGATTTAGCGCGTTTGGCAGGATTAGAAGCCTCCTCAGTCATTGTTGAAATCATGAATGAAGACGGTTCGATGGCGCGTCGTGATGACCTGGAAGGCTATGCCAAACAGCACAATCTAAAAATGGGTACCATCGCTGATTTAATTGAATATCGTTTGCAAAACGAGCAGACCATTGAGCGGGTCTCTGAGTGTAAACTGCCGACCGAATTTGGTGAGTTTAAACTTATTGGTTATCAAGATGTTTTAGAGCACAAAGCGCACTTTGCGTTGGTTTATGGCGCATTAAGTTCTGAGACTGCCGCACTGGTTCGAGTGCATATGCTGGATACCTTATGCGATGCATTTGCCTCCAGTCGAGAAGAGTGCGGTTGGTCGTTGCGCTCTGCGATGAAGCAAATTACCGAAGAGGGTTCGGGCGTGATAGTGGTACTGCGTAAACATGAAGAAGCGACTGAACTATTGGATAAAATTCAGTCTTTTCATATGAAAGATTTAGGTATACATGCCCCCGAAATGTGCCATGAAGACGATATTAAAACCTTTGGCTTAGGCGCACAAATCCTGTCCGATTTAGGGCTGAAAAAGTTAAAAGTCATCGGCTCTGCGGCCAAAATGAATGGCTTAAGCGGCTTTGGCTTAGAGATTACGGAAGTGGTCGAAAAACAGTTATAAGTATGAAAAAGTATTATAAAGTAGGGTATTTAAAATCGAGTATTGTTTTGGTCACGGCGCTGCTTTTTAGTGGCGTAACACTCGCCGCAGAGAAGCAAAAAGCTTGTGTAAAACAGCAACAAGAACAGGATTGGTCGAGTGCTCGTGCCGTGGTTACAACGGTCATGAGCGGTGCTGAACTCAATACGGTGGTAGGCAGTTATACCAAATTTAAAGCCTCACAAACTTATGCGGTGATGGTAGGCGAAGATAAGCAAGTCCATATTTTAACGTTATCGCCTCATGCAATGGGTCAGCTACCTTTTTTTGAACAAGAGGTGAAAGATCAGTTGGGTAAAAAGTGGAAGGTAAAAGCGGGGCATTGGTTCTGTTATTGAAGCGGAAGAATAGGGGGGGGAAGAAATTTAAAAAACCGCTTTAATTTTTTTATATTAGAGCGGTTCGTCTTTAATTTTTGGGGCTATTGCACCAAGTTCTTTTTAACATACGCCACA
>JALSJT010000181.1 GCA_026989175.1 Thiomicrorhabdus sp.
AAATTGACTGGTCATCTTGGCAGTCACATCTAAAAATAGAGGAGATCGACATCGGGTTTAATCGTATCAAAGTTCGGTTATACCCCTTTACGCACGGTCAATTCCACTTTACAGAACAGCAAGTAGGGCGCATAAAACTGCCCAAATTTAGCCTCACGGTACAAGCCAACCCACAAGTCGCTATTCAGTGGAATCGTCCTCCCGAACGCCTATATCCACAACAAAATACCGCTTGGAAAGCCAGCGTGTGGCTACAAAACCGTGCCAATAAAGCGACGATGAAGCCACCCACTTCAATGTTGGAAACCCCCACACCCTACCAAGTTCGTGTTTCCCCCTTGGCCATGGATACCGTTGCAACCTCAAATTCATCATCCCCGCTACCCAAACAGAACGATAACGGAAAAACGGAAATCCTCATTGCACGCTACACCATGCCTGCCATCACCCCTCAAGACACGCCCACCATTCAACTGACCTCTCCCGCCGTGGTCATTAAAAACCCCTCCAATCAAAAGTGGTATTTTTTTGATCGCCCACTCACCGCACAGATAAAACCGTTGCCTCATTTTTTACCAGCCACCGTCACCGTCGGGCAACTCCAAGTCACCCCTTCGCCCCTCACTTATCTGCAAGAACAGGGCAAGCTTAACTACTGGGTATGGCACCTGAGCAGTCAAAACCTGAATGCTACTCAACTTAAACAACTGGGACGCCAACTGATTGAACAGATCCCTTATGACCCAGCCATAGAGTGGCTCAGTAGTTCACAAAAAATCACTACTCAGTGGACCACCAGCGGTCTACAAAACCAGATCACTCTACATCTGCCTTATCGAATCACTCAGTTCGGATGGACACACTTTCCGGCACTCAACCTCCCCTTTTTTAATCCAGAGAGCGGTAAGTTAGAGTCCTTTTTTCTGCCTGCACAACCACGTTTAACTTTACCCAGTGCCATTATTTGGTTCGGTAAAGGTGTTGTGATGCTACTAAGCGTTGTGGCACTTTTTTTAGTTGGTAACTGGCTGAAAATACGGCTCAAGAATTTCTGGTTAAAACAACAACTCATCCAAAAAATACAACACACTCACCACGCCAAAGAACTCTGGTACGCGCTGCAACAGTGGAGCCAAACGCATAGCAACCATAAAATTCAAACCCTAGGCGAGTGGCAAACATGGTGTCAACAAACCCAATCATGCAATCCACCAGCCACTCTCATAGAGCAACTCAATCAACAGCTATACGCACAACAAACCACAGAAAATAACCACAAAAAACAGTGGACAAATCTCCAAAAAATGACGTTAACATGGGTAAAACAGAATGTTTGATAGGGGGGGAAAGAAAATCTGGGGTCAGAGTAAAATAACGCTATCGACCCTTAATCTTAAAGCAACTTTATCGACTTCAATATTGATTCAGAACATGCTGTATTTCAGGCAGCATACGTTCAACACACCTTTCACCCTCTTTAATCGCTTCACGCGCTCGATAGAACTCCAATAACTCAATATTCGCCAACTTTGGAGAGAGTAATATATCGGGTGGATCACCCGCCATACGGCTTCGGGTAATACGATCTTGTGTAATATTTACCGAACTGGCTAAGGCTTCAAACAGACTTGGCGGCTGCTCTTCTCTGTTTTTTATTGAGAAAATTGGAGAGGTATACTCGGCGGCAAAACTGGTGATCTTATCAATAACTCCTGCATTTTTTTGAATGCGCGTACTCTGTGGTTTTTGTCGAGTGTGTTTGCCCACCAAGTCGCCATTTAAGTTCACTGCAATCACCACATCCGCCCCCATCGCTCGACAAACAGAGACTGGAACGGGGTTGACTAAACCACCATCCACCACCCAGCGATTATTATTTTTAATGGCTGGAAAAAGCCCCGGCAGAGAGATAGAGGACCAAACGGCCTCCAAAATAGACCCCTCGGTTAACCAGATCTCCCGTCCCGTCTCTAAGTCCGTCGCAACCGCGGCATACTGTTTGGTCAGGTGTTCAATGAATAGCGTATCACTGGCAACGTATTGATTTAAAAAATAGTGCAGTCGCTCTGTATTTACAAAGCCATTCAAAGCGGTATTAATCTCAAAAAACCGAGCAATATCCAATTTACTCAGTGAGCAGACCCACGCTTCCAGTTTTTCAAGATTATTTGAAACATAAGAAGCACCCACTAATGCACCAATGGAAGTACCGCACACAATATCGGGCGCGATGCCTAAACGGGTTAACGCTTTAATGACCCCAATGTGTGACCAGCCACGAGAAGAGCCACTGCCTAATGCCAAACCAATTTTCATTTTGAATGCGCCTTGCATACCCCCTGCTGTCTAAAAAAACAGGGGGGGGAGAAATATTTTACTCTGACCCCAGGTTTAAATGGATCGATTAACCCACTGGGTAAAACCGCCTAAATCCATTGCACCAGACATACGAGTGACCTCTTGTCCTGCTTTAAAGATCGCTAGCGTTGGTATCGAACGAATATTGAATTGTGCAGCAATTTGTTGCTCAATTTCAGTATTGATTTTAATAAAACGCGCTTTCAGCTCAAGCTGTGCCGCTGCCTGACTAAAAACAGGGGCAAAGTTTTTACATGGACCACACCAAGGCGCCCAAAAATCGACCACTAAGGGTTGATCGGTTTTTTGCAGAGCGCGTAAAAACTGCTCCCCCGTCATCTCAATCGGTTGGCCTGTAAATAAGTTCGCTTTACACTTTCCACAAACAGCTTGCGTCGAAAGCTTCTCATCGGGTACACGGTTAAGACCACTGCAATGAGGACACATAATAATCATAATACGATTCCTATTTTATTTAAAAAAGATGATGCAATCTTTAATGTATACGATGCAATTCATTTTCAATCTTTATTGCCAAAAAAGCAAAAAAAAAGCCCCCTATTTATTAAAATAGAGGGCTTAATCTGAGGAGCAATAAATAAAACAACTTTAAAAGACTTTTGGGGAAAGTCTTAACTTTAAATAAATAGGGGATTCATTTAAGTTGGTTCCAGTATAGGACTTAAATTGACATAGATCAATTATTAAGTCTTAAAAGAGCCTTAAGAAACCCTTAACCTTTTTCTAAACGCTCACCACCACATACTTGACCACAGTGGGTTACTTCAAACTCCAGTGTTGAGTGCCTTAAGCCAAACCGCTCTGCTAACAGCGTTTTCAATGCCTGTTTCACGGTTTCTGTTTTCATAAAGTCTGCAATCACCACATGCGCTTCTAACGCATTTGAGTGTTCATCTAACTGCCATAAATGCACATGATGAATGTTTTTTACCCCCCCTATGGTTTCCATCGCTTGAATGACCTCTTTTATGTCGATATTATCTGGCGCACCTTGCATCAGAATATGAATGGTTTTGGGCAACATGCTCGCCGCCTGATACAGCACATAGGCGGCAATCAAGAGGGTTAAGGCGGTGTCGGTCCAATACCAGTCGTATAGAATAATTAAAGTGCCCGCAATAATGACCCCCAAAGAGGCCAATGCATCCGAAACATTGTGTAAAAATGCCGCACGAATATTCATGCTGTTTTTGGACATTCGATAGGTGAGCATCGCGGTGACCACATCAATTACCAGCGCAATGCTGGCGACAATCACCACCATCCAACCTTCGATGATTTGGGGTTCAAACATGCGCCACAACGCTTCGTACACCAGATAGAGACCGACAATAACCAAAGTAACCAGATTGACTAAGGTTGCAATCAACTCTGCCCGTTTGTAGCCAAACGTTTTAATCTGATCGGCAGGTTTACGGCCTATTTTACGGGCGACCCACGCAATGAGTAAGGAAGCGGCATCGCTAAAATTATGCAACGCATCGGCAATCAACGCCAAACTGCCTGAGATGACGCCACCGATAATTTGTGCCAGTGTGAGCAACAAATTAATAGCAATCGCCCAGCCCAGTTTTCGGTCGTCCATGGCATCGATATTATGATGGTGATGATGATCGTGTGACATAACTTTCTAAACCTCCAAATAACCCCACCCCAACCCTCCCCTTGTCAGGGGAGGGAGTTAAAGAACAACCTGACAATCAGCTCTGTTTTTCTCCTCCCCCTGGTCAAGGGGGAGGCTGGCAGGGGGTTTTATTATGGTTAACGCATATCCTCTAGTTTACCTTTTGAGAAGAAGGTATACAGTGCAGGCAGTACAAACAGTGTTAAAAAGGTTGCGGTAAACAGTCCGCCGACAATCACTGTGGCTAACGGTTTCTGAATTTCCGCCCCCACGCCAGTCGACATCAACATTGGAATTAACCCCAGTGCGGAAGTAATTGCGGTCATTAAAACCGGTCGCAATCGAGAGGTTGCGCCACTAAAGACCGCCTCTTTTACCGCTAATCCGTCGGCCACTCGTTGGTTAATGCTCTCTACCATCACCACGCCGTTTAATACCGCTACGCCAAACAGGGTGATAAACCCAATGGAGCTGGGAACGGAGAGGTATTGTCCTGAGAGATACAGTGAAAAAATACCCCCAATCACCGCCAAAGGTACGTTGACTAAAATCAACAGTGTTTGCCCAACGGAGTGAAACATAAAGTAGAGCAGCAGTGCAATCAGTGCCAACGACAGTGGCACCACCATACTGAGGCGTTTTTGCGCCCGTTGTTGACTCTCAAATTGACCGCCAATGTCCACCGAATAGCCCGCCGGTAGATCCACTTGCTCAGCAATGGCGGCACGAATATCATTGACCACGCTGCCCATGTCTCGCCCTTGCACATTGGATTGAATCACCACGCGGCGTTGCACATCGTCTCGGCGCACTTGTGGTACACCCGATTCAATGCTAATTTGCGCGACATCGCCTAAGCGCACCCAAGAGCCCGTTGGCGATTGCAAACGTAAATCGGCAATGGCACTGGGGTTGGTACGGAATGCTTGGTCTAACCGCACATAAATATCGTAACGTTCGTTGCCGTGAATAATCTGCCCTGCGGCACGACCACCCAGCCCATCACGCACAATGACCATCACATCGCCCACCGCTAATCCGTAACGAGAGAGCTGTGCTCGGTCAGGACGCACCACCAATTGTGCCTCCCCTGTAATTTGCTCCATCGCCACATCACGCGTGCCTTCAATGCTTTGAATGGCCTTTTCAATGGCTTGACCTTTTTCAGCCAATACCGCTAAATCGGGCCCAAAGAGTTTAATCGCTAATTGTGCTTTTACCCCCGAAAGTAACTCATCCACTCGAGTCGCAATCGGTTGTGAAAAGTTCAAGAGCAGTCCTGGATGTTGTTCCAGCTTATGCTCCATCAACCCCTGTAGCTCTTGTCGATTACTGGCACTGGTCCACTCACTGACGGGTTTTAATCCAATATAGATTTCAATATTATTGACGGGTTCAGGGTCCCCTCCAATTTCAGGACGACCGATTCGACTTAGCGCATAAGTGACCTCGGGAAACTCCAATAACATCGCCTCCAATTTAGGTGCGACGCTTAAGGTGGTGTCTAAACTGGCAGAGGGTGCTAAGGTGACGCGTAAGTTAATCGTTCCCTCTTCCAACTCTGGCACAAACTCGGTGCCGAGCTGTGGCAGCAGTGCCAGTGCGCCAATTAATAACACCAGCGATCCACCCACCACGACTTTGGTTCGGCCTAATGCCCAGTTTAACGTACGACGATACAGCGCATCCAAAGGCTTTAACACAAAGCTCTCTCGCTCACGTACGCCATGACGAAATAGGTAAGTTGCTAAGGCGGGCACAATAATCAGCGCGACCAACAGTGCGGAGACCACCGCTAACATAATGCTAATTGCCATCGGTTGAAACAGTTTGGCCTCGACCCCTTCAAAACTGAACAGCGGTAAAAACACCACCAAAATAATGGAGGTGGCAAAAAAGATGGGACGCACCACCTCTCTACCCGCCATTTTTAATCGGAGGGCAATGCCATTTTTATCGTGTTCCACGTCATAAGGGTCGCTGTCTTTCGCTCCCACCCGTGCGCGCAGTTGCTTGTCGTGTACCGCATCGGGGTGTGAGAGATGTTTGTACATATTATCGACCATCACCACCGAGCCATCGACCAGCATTCCAATCGCGACCGCGATCCCTCCAAGCGACATTAAGTTGGCGGATAAATCAAACCACGCCATAATCATCAACGCCATGCCGATGGAGATCGGAATCGAAATCAGCACTAAAAAGGTCGCCCGCAAGTTCATTAAGAACAGCGCCAAGACCACCACAATAAACACAAACGCCAATAACAGCGCATTAACCACGGTGGTGACCGCCTGCGTAATCAGATCGCTTTGATCGTAAAACGGTTCAAAACGCACCCCTTCTGGCAGGGCTTGTTCAATGAGCGCCACACGCTCATTAATGCCATCAATGGTACTTTTGGTGTTTGCGCCCATGCGTTTTAACACAATGCCCGCGACCACTTCGCCCAATACTTCTGGATTGCCTTGTGCATCGCGTCGGGTCATGGTGACCGCGCCTTGGCGAATCTCACTGCCCAACTCAACCGTGGCGACTTGTTGGATGGTTACCACCGTACCATCTACCGTTTTTAAAGGGATTTGGCGCAACTCTTGCAGCCCTTTTTGGTCATGGCTTAACCAACCCACACCCCGAATCACTAACTGCTCTTGCCCGCGATCCATATACCAACCGCCGGCATTCGAATTGTTATTTTCCAACGCATTAATGACATCTTGCTGGCTTAAACCATACGCCAATAAACGTGATGGATTAATGTTCACTTGATACTGCCGAACATCGCCCCCAAACGAGAGCACTTCGGTAATACCGTCCACTGGCATTAACAGTAGCTTCACCACCCAGTCATTTAAACTGCGCAATGCCATGGCATCCAAGCCACTTTTTTCATCCGCCACTAACAGGTATTGATACACCTGTCCTAAGCCCGAGGTATTGGGGCCAATTTCTGGGGTTCCCACTCCTTCAGGAATCAACTCTTTAGCCGCTTGCAGTCGTTCAAACACCAACTGACGGGCAAAATAGATGTCTTTGCCCTCTTTAAAGACCACGGTAATGCCCGACAACCCTGTTTTAGAGATCGAGCGCACTTGCTCCACATCGGGCAGCGCATACATCACCGCTTCAATAGGAAAGGTGATCAGCTTTTCGACCTCCTCAGAAGCCAACCCGGGCGCTTCGGTATTAATTGCGACCTGAACATTGGTTACATCTGGAAACGCATCCAGATTGAGTTTTGGAATCACCAAAACCGACGATGCCAACATCGCCATTAAGCCAATCACCACCAATAAACGGTTGGTTACTGACCAGTCAATCAATCGATTAAACATATCTTATCTTCCATTTATGTAACGATTTAGCTGTAACCTAAACCGTTACTTATTTTGTTTGTTTACTGTTTAGTGGTTGTGCGGATCAAAGCCGCCTTTTGCCATTTGAGACTGCACAAAGAACGCTCCCTTACCCACAATGGTCGTACCCTCTGCTAACCCTTTTATCAACATTTGGTCGCCCACAGTTTGCAGCACTTCAACCTCTTTTGGCTCAAACTGTCCCGTTGCCGTTTCCACAAATACCTGCCAGTGTCCATCGGGGCTTGGTACGACCGCTTCAACGGGCAACACAATGCCTTGCAACTTATCTTGACTCTCAATCACCACATGGACAAATTGACCGGGATGTACATGGTCTTGCTCATTGGCCACTTCAATATTGACCGATAACGTACGAGTGACCTCATCCAACGCATGGCGTGCTTGCACCACTTTTCCTGCTAGCCACTGTGTACCAATTTGCACACGAGCGGGCGCACCTAAGGTAATACGTGCCGCATCTTCTGGGGTTAAACGCGCTTCAATCCACAACACCGACTCATCACTGATGGTCAAGAGCACCTGACCCGGTTCAATCAATTCGCCCACCACAAAATCATCACTCATTACCGTGCCGGTTTGAAACGACAACAGTTGAAACTCGCCCGTGGCATTGGTGGCATTGTTTTTTCGTAAAAACGTTTTAATTTGCGACTGGGTCATGCCATAGGCATTCACCTTGGCATATGCCAGTTGATAGGCGATTTGTGCGGTGACAAATCGTTTGCCTGAGACCACTTTTTGCCCCAACTGTTTCACGCGACGCAACTCCGCATTGGCTTGAATCAACGCCCCTTGCGCTTCTGCCATCTCCATACTCGACAGCGTGACCAGTGGCTGACCTTTTGTAACATGATCGCCCAATCGAACATGGCGCTCCATCACTTGAGAGGGCGTTCTTGGTGTGATTTTAGTGGTTTTATAGGCATTCAATTTTGCCTCACCCGGTGCGGTAATCGGTTGACCCAGAGCTTGGGTTTGCACCACTAAAGTTTCAATACCCGCCATCGCACGTTGTGCCGTACTAAGCTCCACAACAGAAGATTCCTCACCGTGATCGTCATGACCACCATGTCCTCCATGTCCTTCATGATCATCATGTCCGCCGTGGTCATCATGCGAATCATCCGACTTATCTTCAGAGTGATCGTGCCCTTCATGACTCTCTTCACTCATCAAACTGGTTCTTGTCTCTTGTTGATGATTATGTCCTTCGCCGGCATAACTGGCACTGGAGACCGCTAAACTCGCTAATATCAATAACACTGCATTTGTATTCATTTTTGATTCTCCAAATATTGAGAGACCTTTGCACGAAAGGATGCACGGATAAAAAAGGCTGAAATATGCCTGATTTTCGTTGAAAACCTTGTGAATACCTAAGTATTCCCTGCGTTTTCCGCCTCAATCAGTCACATTTCATCTCTTTTTTCTCTCGCGCCCCTCTCATGCAAAGATCTCTGATTATTTTTATGGGTTGATACTCAACCAATTCTTCACTTGACCTGATGCATCCAACCAAGCAATCGCCGCTTGCCAGACCTCACCCATTAATACCGTGGCGGCTTTTTCGGTTTCAAGACTCTGTTTGGCTTGAATCAAATAATCCGTTGCCGTCAACTCACCCGCCTGCCACATTCTTTCTAACAATTCACCCTGTTCACGTTGTGCCGTTTGCCCTTCACTTACCCAAACACGCCATGCGTGTGTCGTGTTTTGATACCGTCCTAAACTGCCCTCTAAACGCGCATTCGCACGACGGTACGCCGCTTGATACAACTGCTCTTCTGTTGCCGCTTCATAAGACAGCGCACGTACATCGGCTTTAAAGTCATTGCGCACAAACAGCGGAATTTCCAAACTCACCCCCAACAACGTATCAGACCCTTCACGACCGGCACGTACGCCAATGGTTGGCGCAGCACGATTGATGCGTTCAGTGACTAATATCCGCGCTTTTGCCGCTTCAATTCGATGCTGTAAAAGCGTCAATTCAGGTAAGTTTTTAAGCCAACGATCCGCCACTTGTGCTGGAGGAGAGGCCAATTCAACTGGCAGAGAGGGCCACTGCGATAACACCAACCCCGTCACCGACTGCAACGCCGCTTCAGATTCTGCTAATTGACTATCAATCGCCGCCTGTTGCATCAACACTTCACTGTAAGCCACTTGCGCTAACATCCCTTCCAGTGCACCCATATCCCCCGCCAATTGACGCTGTTTAACCGTCTCCATAAACCGTTGCATTAACGCAATGCGATGTAAACCTAACGCTTGCATCTGCTGCGCTGTGGTGTATTTCGCTAAGGCACTCAAGGTTTCAATGGCCACTTTTTGCTTTACTTGCACTAACGCCGCTTGCGCCATTAAAACCCGCTGATTGGCGACTTGACCTTGCGCTTCTCGCTGGTCACTCCAATCTAAGGTTTGATTAAAGCCAACCACTGCGGTATTTACTACACCACTGCGCTCAGCATCTAAGAGTAAACTGGGGTTATAAAGCGGTTGATCTGCGCCATCGGCATAAGCAAGCGCCGTGTTAACCGACGATTGCGCCGCCTTAACCTCGGGGCTTTCTGCCCACACTTTTTCAATAAACAACGGAAGTGAAGTGTCTATTTTTTGCACACTGCTGGTGCTGATAGACAATATAGGAGTGTTAGGCGATGAATCCGCCCAAACAGGTAATACCAAGCAGGCGCATACGCCCGCCAATAAAAATCGTTGTAATAACATAGAGATAA
>JALSJT010000182.1 GCA_026989175.1 Thiomicrorhabdus sp.
CTTTAATGGCCTTTAAAATCTTTCAAAAAATCTTCGGTAGTCGTAACGAGCGTATGCTTAAAGAGTACCGCAAGAAAGTACAAAAAATTAATGATCTCGAAGCTTCAATTGCGGAATTAACCGATGAACAGTTGCAGCAAAAAACACCTGAATTTAAAGCGGCGCTCGAAGCAGGTAAAAGTTTAGATGAGCTTTTACCTGAAGCCTTTGCTGTTGTTCGAGAAGCGGGTAAGCGTGTTTTTGGTATGCGCCATTATGATGTACAGATGATTGGTGGCATGGCATTGCATGAAGGTCGGATTGCTGAAATGCGGACAGGAGAGGGAAAAACGCTTGTTGCAACCTTACCGGCCTATTTAAATGCGTTAGCAGGGGAAGGGGTTCACGTTATTACCGTGAATGATTACCTTGCTAAACGTGACTCTGAATGGATGGGAAAGCTGTTTGAGTTTTTAGGATTATCGACAGGCGTTATTTTGAGTGGTCAGTCGCAACAAGAGAAGCAGTTAGCCTACTCGATGGACATTACTTACGGAACCAATAACGAATTTGGTTTTGATTATTTACGCGATAATATGGCAATTTTTACCGCTGAAAAAGTGATGCGTGGTCAGCCCTTTGCGGTCATTGATGAGGTGGATTCGATCCTAATTGATGAAGCGCGTACCCCATTAATTATTTCAGGGCCTGCGGAAGATAAGGCGGAGTTATATCAAAAAATTAATCCGTTAATTCAGTATTTAGAGCAGGGCGAAGAGGATAAAGAGGCCAAAACGACTTCGGGTGACTTTACGATTGATGCGAAGTCAAAGCAGGTTTATTTAACGGATGAAGGGCATGCCAAGGTCGAAACGTTATTGGCTGAAGTGGGGCTGCTTGAAGAGGGTGAGAGCCTGTATGATGCAAAAAATATTGGATTGATGATTCATATTAATGCAGCCCTGCGTGCCAATTTGCTGTTTGAAAAAGATCGTGATTACATTGTGGAAGACAATGAAGTGGTGATCATTGATGAATTCACGGGTCGTAAAATGTCGGGTCGTCGCTGGAGTGAAGGGTTGCACCAAGCAATTGAAGCCAAAGAGGGGGTTAAGATTCAGCAAGAGAGTCAAACCTTTGCTTCGATTACGTTTCAAAACTACTTTAGACAGTACAAGCGTTTATCCGGTATGACAGGAACCGCGGATACCGAAGCGGGTGAGTTTTTATCAACGTACCAGTTAGAAGTTGTTGTGATTCCACCAAACAAAGTGCCACAACGTCAAGATTTAGCCGACTTAGTCTTTTTGGATATTGAGGGTAAGTTTGCGGCGATTGTGAAAGAGATCAGCGAAGTAACCAAAACACAGCAGCCCATTTTGGTAGGAACGGCTTCGATTGAAATGTCAGAACTGCTCTCTCGTCTATTAAAAAAGGCGGGGGTTAAACACAATGTATTAAATGCCAAGCATCATGAGAATGAAGCGCATATTATTGCCAATGCGGGAATGCCCGGTGCGGTGACCATCGCAACCAATATGGCGGGTCGTGGTACTGATATCGTTTTAGGAGGAAATTTAGAGGCAGAGCTTGCCTTGCTTAAAAACCCAACCGAAGAGCAGATTGCTGAAGTTACAAAAGCATGGCAAGTACGCCATGATGACGTTTTGAAGTCGGGTGGGTTGATGGTTATTGGGTCAGAGCGCCATGAATCACGTCGTATTGATAATCAGTTACGTGGTCGTTCGGGTCGTCAAGGGGATCCTGGTCTAACGCGTTTTTATCTGTCGTTAGACGATGATTTAATGCGTCGTTTTGCCTCGGACAAAGTGAAATCGATGATGAAACGTTTAGGCATGACCTCAGGTGAAGCGATTGAGCATAAAATGGTCAGTAAGTCGATTGAACGCGCACAAAAACAAGTAGAGCGTTTGCATCAAGATGAACGTGCTAATTTGTTGAAGTTTGATGACATTGCCAATGAACAGCGTAAAGTAGTTTATGAACAGCGTAATGAGTTGATGGAATCCGACGATGTCTCCGAAGTACTTGAGGATTTACGGGCGCAAGTGGTTGAACAATTGGTGGCAACTTATATTCCAAAAGGCTCTCTGTCTGAGCAGTGGGATATTCCAGGGCTAACCTTGGCCGTTCATGAAGAGCTGGGCACGGAGTTTGATATTCAAGCTTGGCTAGATGAAGATAAAGATTTGTATGAAGAGACCTTGATTGAAAAGCTGGTATCAGAGTTAGAAGCGATCTATAACACAAAAATGTCGGTGGTGAATCCAGAGACACGTCACCATTTTGAAAAAGAGGTGTTGTTACGAACCATCGATAAAAAGTGGCGTGAACACTTGGGTGAGATGGACTACTTGCGTAAAGGGATTCATTTACGAGGTTATGCACAGAAAGATCCTTTCCAAGAGTATCGTCGAGAGTCGTCTGAAATGTTTCGGAATTTCTTACAAGAGGTGATGTTTGAAACGGTTAAAGTGTTGTCGTTAGTACAAATTGAAGGCTCAAAAGATGTTGAGGATTTTGATGAACAAAACACTGCAACACGAACACAAGACTTAGAAGCAACACATCCTGCTGCCGCAGGCATGACAGATGGTGGCAATACCTCTATCGAAGATGAGCCAAAAGCCAATGAGGGAACCTTTAAGCGAGAGGCGCCAAAAGTGGGTCGTAATGATCCTTGTCCTTGTGGCTCAGGAAAGAAATACAAACAGTGTTGTGGTAAATTGAGTTAAATTTTTATAATTGTTTAGCTTTGCATTGATGTAAATATCGCAATACAAGCCCACCTTTTGGTGGGTTTTTTAATGGAACACGCCTTTCGTTTCCTCTAAGAAGATGGACGAAGGGGGGGGAGGAAAAAATGAGTGAAATGATAATAATGCATCCTATTTCAGGGGTCTATCTCGGTACTTGTGCCGCAAAGATTAAAAAAAATGGCAATCCTGATTTAGTCATTATGGAGCTGGCAGAAGGCAGTGTAACGGCTGCAACTTTTACGCAAAATGCCTTTTGTGCCGCGCCTGTCACGGTGGCAAAACAACATTTATTGGCATCATCATCCCCCCGCGCTTTGGTGATTAACAGTGGCAATGCCAATGCAGGAACAGGTGAGCAGGGGTTGCAGGATGCACAACAGACCTGTGCTTGGGTGGCGGCTGAACTAGGCTGTCAACCCAATGAAGTGCTACCGTTTTCAACCGGGGTGATTGGTGAAAATTTACCCATGGATAAGCTACAACAAGGCATTCCTGAAGCACTTGCTAACGCATCGGTTATGGGATGGTCGCAAGCGTGTACAGGCATTATGACCACCGATTTAGTACCGAAAGCGGTCAGTCGTGAAGTGATGATTGATGGGTGCGCCGTGATGATTACCGGTATTTCGAAAGGTTCCGGTATGATTCACCCTAATATGGCGACCATGTTAGGCTTTGTGGCAACGGATGCTAAGATCACCCAAACGTGTTTACAGCAGTGTTTGACAGACGCGGTGAATGTGTCGTTTAACCGTATTACCGTGGACGGCGATACCTCCACAAATGATGCGTGTACCTTAACCGCAACACAGCAAGCCGATATGCCAGTGATTGAGTCGCAAGAATCGCAAGCCTATCAAGATTTTTCAAACGCCATAAACGAAGTGATGACCGAGTTGGCACACATGATTATTCGAGATGGTGAAGGTGCAACAAAATTTGTAACGGTTGCGGTCGAGGGGGGAGAAAATTCTGAAGCGTGTTTAAAAGTCGCTCATGCTGTGGCACTCTCTCCCTTAGTCAAAACGGCACTGTTTGCGTCCGATCCAAACTGGGGGCGTATTTTAGCCGCCGTTGGGCGTGCGGGTCTTAACGAATTAGATATTAATGCCATTAAACTGTATTTAGGGGATGTCTGTATTGTCGAAAATGGCGGGCGCGCTGCAAGCTATACTGAGGAAGCTGGGCAAGCGGTGATGGATCAAACCGATATTACCATTACCATTCAGTTAAACCGTGGTGCGGTCAATGAAGTGATTTGGACAACCGATTTCTCTTATGATTATGTCAAAATTAACGCTGAATACCGAAGCTAAAATTTTTCTCCCCCCCCTCCTATTTTTAGATAAGGGAGGGAATTTAAAAGGTCTCTATTTAAGAATATTTGTTAACGCTTGACACAGCTGAGTATTTTCAGCTTCCGTTCCTATGGTAATACGCAGATATTGATCGATTCTAGGTTTGTTAAAATAGCGGACAATAATCGCTTGTTCTCGGAGTTGTTGTACGAGTTTTTCTGCGGGATAGTCAGGATGAGAGGCAAAGATAAAGTTGGCCGCAGAGGGGACAATATCAAACCCTAGGGTTTGTAAAGTGTTGGCAAGCTGTTCACGGGTTTGGATGATTTTTTGACACGTTTTTTGAAAATATGCTTCATCTTCAAAGGCCGTTTTCGCACCATAAATTGCAAGCCGATCCAGTGGGTAGGAGTTAAAGCTGTCTTTAACGCGCTCTAAGGCTTCAATTAAATCAGGATGTCCCAGTGCAAAACCGACGCGAATACCGGCTAAGGAGCGAGATTTAGATAAGGTTTGTACCACCAGTAAATTGGGGTACTGGTTTACTAAGGTGACTGCACTTTGATGGTTAAAGTCGCCCCCAAAATCAATATAAGCTTCATCGACCAACACCACTTTATTGGGGTGCTGTTGCAACAGCGTTTCAATCGCTTCCAGTGCCAGTAAACGCCCTGTTGGCGCGTTGGGGTTGGGAAAAATAATCCCCCCGCTGTTTTGGTGATAATCTTGCACGTCAATTTCAAACGAGTCTGTAAGCGGAATGGTTTCATACTCCATTTGATATAAACCACAGTAAACTGGGTAAAAACTGTAAGTGATGTCTGGAAACAACAGCGGTTTTTCTTGTTTTAACAGTGCTTGAAACGCGTGCGCCAACACCTCATCCGATCCATTTCCGACAAAAACTTGCGCTTGCTCTAGTTGGTAGTATGCAGCAACGGTTTGTTTCAGTATATCCGAGTTGGGGTCAGGGTAAAGCCTGAGTGCATCACCGGTTTGAGCGTTAATTTCGGCTAAGACTTTGGGGGATGGTGGGTATGGGTTTTCATTAGTATTCAGCTTTGTTAAGTTGCTTACTTTCGGCTGTTCACCAGGAACATAAGGGGTGAGGCTGTGAACAAGTGGGCTCCAAAATTGGCTCATAACGGTTTATCCATACTTTAACGATTGTAAAGCGCTATTTTACCGCAAAATGAAGGAGGATTTTTATGGACTATACAGAGATTGCGATTGGTGTGTTAAAGCGTGATGGAAAAGTCTGTTTAACCTTACGTCAATCACATCAGACGTTTGCAGGCAACTGGGAGTTTCCAGGGGGTAAAATTGAGCAAGGAGAGACGGCGGTTGAAGCATTACAACGCGAGTTTAAAGAGGAGTTGGGGCTAGAGACGTTTCGTTGGAAGCCTTTAATCACCATTCCTTGGCAGTATAAAGAGGTTGCGGTGCGATTGCAGGTATTTTGCAGTGAGCACTTTACGGGAGAGCTTATAGAGTCGATAGGGCGTGAAGGGCAAACGGTACGCTGGGTGTCGGAGAACATGCTTTCTCAAATACAATTTCCAGCCGCCAATCGAGGGGTTATGACCGCATTGCAGTTGACGGATCGGTATATGATCTCAGGCAAGTTTAACTCTGAAAAGGATGCATTGGCACGTTTAGAGCGTGCCTTTTTACAGGGAATTTCCTTCTGTCAATTGCGTGCAAAAAATAGGACACAAGCCGAGTTTATCGCACTGGCAAAACAGGCGATTCCATTAGCACACCAGTATTCAGCTAAAATATTGTTGAATGGTTCGCCTGATCTGTTGGAAGTGCTACCACAAGCCGATGGCATTCAATTAGCTTCTCATGCCATTTTTGACTACGATGCTCGACCGATCGCAACAGATAAGTTATTGGGTGTTTCAACCCATAATCAAGCCGAGATTGAACAAGCGCTTGCCATTGGTGCAGACTTTATTTTATTGTCGCCCGTGAAAGAGACAAGCTCCCATCCTGAAATGGTTGGGATGGGTTGGCAAGTATTTTCTGAGCGGGTGGCAAACGTACCCGTTCCTGTTTTTGCTTTAGGTGGCATGAAGTCTGAAGATATGATCTTGGCAAAACAGGCGGGCGCACAGGGTATCGCGGCAATTTCAGGTTTTTGGCCGAGTGAGTAGCGGGGTAATAATAGCCTGTAACTGTTTTTTGAGCGATTCGATGTTGCCACTATTGCGAATCACCACATCTGCAATGGCCAATCGTTCGGCTCGACTGGCTTGTTGGTCGATGATTTTTTGAATTTGTTCGGGGGTGCTTTGATCGCGTTGGCAGGCTTGTTTTAACTGTTGTTCAACCGAAGTATCAACCACCCAGATTTGATCGAGATAGTCGGGTTTTTGACCCATTTTTTTGATGCTTTCCGCCAGTAACGGGATGGCAATGAGAATGAGAGAGGGGGGGGGGGATTTTTTTTGAAGTTGAGTAATTTGTGTTTGCACCTCCGCTTGAATCATCGGATGTAAAATGGCTTCGAGTTGCTGTTTAGCATGGGGGTCATTAAAGATTATCTCTCGTAATGCCCGACGGTTTAAGCTAGTATCAGGGTTCAAAATGTGACAGCCAAACTGTTGCACAATCGCATTGAGTCCATTGGAGTTTGGCGTGACCAGCTCTCGGGCGATTTGGTCGGTATCAATGGTGGGGATATGATACGCTTCTTTCAGTAGGTGGCTCACGGTCGATTTTCCTGAGCCGATGCCACCTGTGAGTCCGACCACGAAGGGGGGGGAACTATTTGGTTTCATGAAAACTTGGAATGCTTTTAGGTTTACCAAAGAGATAGCCTTGAACATGGGTTGCGCCGGCCTGTTTGGCTTTTTTAAACATCGCTTCGGTCTCAACGCCTTCTAAGACCAAATCGTAGCCCGAGTTACGCACCATTTTAGCGGTGGCAATAATAATGTTTTTGGTTTTTTCATCGGCGTCCAGCGCTAAGGTCATGCTCATATCAAATTTAATAATGTCAACAGGCATGTGGGCGAGGTAACGAATAGAGGAGTAACCGCTACCAAAGTCATCGAGGGCAATTAAAAAACCTTGCGCTCTTAGGGTGTTTAAAACGGTTTTTGCATACTCCATGTGGTCAATGAGGGTGTTTTCAATAATTTCGATGACAATTTTATAGTCTTTTAAATAGGGAAGAAAGGGTTGAAACAGGTCAACAAACTGGGGTTGCAGTAGGGTTTTACCTGAAATATTGATTGAAACTCCCGTGTGTTGAGGAATTAACTCCTCTTTAAAGGCGTTTAACATTTGTTGAATAATTTGGGTATCCATTTCAACCTCAAGCCGTCTTCGCTCTACGACAGAAAAAATATCACTTGGATAGATGTAGAGACCCTCTTTCTGAACTCGGATTAGGGACTCATAGTAGAGCGTACCATCGGTGACGGAGTGAATGCCTTGTAAGTGCATGCTGATATATTTGCCAGTATGAATCGCATCTACAATGGTGTTAATGACTTGGTTGGAGACCAGTGAGAGGCTCTCTTGTTCAAGCTCAGTTTTATAGCATTGAATCTTATGTTGATGAGCCTGTTTGGCTTTATACATCGCAATATCTGCTTGGCGCGGTAAATTTAACAGATCATTTCGTAAGTTTTTTGAGCTCTGGTAGTCTAGGTGACTAATCCCGACACTAAAGGCAAGTTTTTCCTTAATGCCGATGCCGCTGAAATTATAGCTTTTTAACGCTTTTAAGCATTTTTTGGCTATATCAAAGGCTTCGTGCCGAGCAACACCGGCTAGAATGATGGCAAACTCATCTCCGCCGATGCGGTAGACGGGAAACTCGGAAGGCAGAGAGTCTTGAATTGTTTTGGCGGTAATTCGAATGACATCATCGCCTATCTCATGGCCATAGGTATCATTTAGTGCTTTAAAAAAATCGCAATCAAATAAAATAAAGGTAATGTTACTTGGATTGTATTCAAAAGTGGCTACGAGCTCATTCCAAGCCTCATCAAAGGCGCGTCGGTTATAGATATTGGTTAGTGCATCTCGTCTTGCTTGCTCCCACACAATTTTATACTGGGTTTTGAGGGCATTTTGAGTGGTTTGCAAGTCACGATGGTAGTCATGAATCGAGTGCTTGAGTTCTTCAAACTCTCGAATAAGAAAGCGTTCTTGAGTAATTTTAGCGGCTTCTTTCGGTTGCTTTTTAAGTTGCTGAACATAGTTAGATAGGGTTTCCATCGGGCCACTAAATAAAATTTGAAAAATGATGATAATAAGAATGGTTGAGATGATTAATAGAATAATGACATAGGTTGTAAAGTTATTAATTAACTGCCAGAGATCGTTTGAAACGCTATTTGTAATGGGCTCAAATTGAAGGTGAGATTCAAGCTCGGAGAGTGGAACGGGGTTTGTTCCTGTAAACCGAATGCTATCAGGGTTTACAAAGCTAAACTCATGTTCTGTTAAGAGATTCTGGTGTAATGCTACGGAGAGCCCTATATAGCCAAGTATGGTTTTTGAGTCGGGCTCAAATACTGGTTCAAATAGGTGTAAAAAAGCCTCGTTTTTGGGAGAAAAAATCACAGTCGGTTCTTCAGAAGTTATTTGTAAAGGTAGGTTTGTTTCAGAGTTATTATCAGTTATATAGGGCATTAATAACCACTTGTTCGCATCATAAATTTCTAATTGGCTATAGTGTTTCTTGAAGTAAGGGCTGCCTTTTAGGCGATCTTCATGCCAATAATAGTAGTAACTTGGATCCTCAATCTGTTGACGAATTTCATCCCACTCAGCAAGTTCTAATAAATTGCTGGTTAAGTTGATGATATTCTCTTCTAAAGCAAAGCTGATCTCCTCTTGAGCCTGTATTTGATTTTTTTGTTGCAAAGAGGTTTGTATGGCTTGCGTTTGATAGTAAAGATTACCAATGAGTAGGGCGAGCATTAAAAGTCCTGCAATTAATAACGCAGTAAAATAGATTTTTACAGGCTGTGTTAAATGCGACTTTATATTCATATTAAGGCTCAGTTAAGGGGGGGGTGAGAATGTGTAAGATCGTATCTTGGATATCAAATTCATATTCATTTGAAAAAAAGTGATTGGCGCCTTCAATGATAATCAGGTTGGTAGGGGTAGACTCTAGTTCATTCAGCCACTCTCTCCCCACTTTGTGAAGCCGTTTGTCTGCTCCACCTATAATCGTATAACTGGGCGTTTTTATTGTGTTTAGGGCTTGGGTTGTATAGGCTCTATCCAGCTTTAGATAGGATAAAAAACTTTGTGGCGTTGCATAGTATTGATCATTACAAAATAAAAAATGGTAAGAACCCGGTTTGTTAATTCGATTTTTTAATAGCATTCGTGCAGATTCAACTTCATCGGGAATGATTCCAAGCTCCTCTCCATTTAAGTAGAATAGGCTAGTAAAAATTGTACTGGAGATAACGTTTTCTGGCTTTTTGGTTGCAAGGTATTCCAGTAGATTTAAACTACCACTAGAGTGTCCAATTAATACGATTTTTTCATGCCCTTGTGCCTGTAACCATTGAATCCAGTAGTCAATTTCCATGGTATCTCGCTCTAAGGTATGGGTATGTAGGGAGTTACATCGTAGTAAGTTTCGTCGTTGAGATATATTAAGTGTTAAGGTTGGCGCGAGTGTACTAAAGCCTTCAGAGTGTAAAAAGTTGGCAATAGAGGTGATGGTGTGAAACTGGTTGGTGGTTAAAAAACCATGTAAAATGAGTACCGCAGGTTTATCCTCTTCTCCTAGCATATAGTTTGCTTCTGCGGTGAGGCTAAGCGAAGGGATTTTTTGTGCAACCGTGACCGCTTGTGCAGGAATGCTCGCACAAAGTAGGCTGATACTAAGGCATTTTAGGATGAAGGAAATGCTGGGTTGCATCGATTAAATATCCTTAAATAATCAGAGTTTAATAGCTAAAATTCTAACAGTAAATGGTGTTTTAATCCTGTTTTTTTTAAGTTGTAATTGAGAGTGAGTAAAAGGCAGTATGTGTGGGATTTGTGGTGAGATTTATTGGGATGGTCAGACATCAAATGAAAATCGTTTAAAAGCGATGTTGCAAGCGATGGAACATCGTGGCCCAGATGACAGTGGCGTGTGGCAGAAAGAGCATGTTGGATTAGGTCATCGGCGTTTATCCATTATTGATCTCTCAGAAGCGGGTCATCAACCCATGCTAGATAAAGAGTTAACACTGGTGTTTAATGGTTGTATCTATAACTACCAAACGCTGAAAACAGAGCTAGAAGTATTAGGTCATCAATTCCAGTCACACTCGGATACCGAAGTGATTTTGAAAGCCTATCGCCAATGGGGCATGGAATGTGTGCAATACTTTGAAGGCATGTTTGCATTTGCCATTTGGGACGATGACCTGCAACAGCTGTTATTGGCAAGAGATCGTCTTGGTATTAAGCCTCTTTATTATGCGCCCGTGTCTGGTGGGGCACGCTTTGCCTCGAATACACAAGCATTGTTGACCAGTGGCGATATTGATACCGAAATTGATCCTGTCGGACTGCATCACCAACTCACGTTACATGCCGTAATTCCTGCTCCCTATACTATTTTAAAAGGCATTCGTAAGCTTGAGCCAGGGCATTGGATGATTGTTAACCCAGATGGCCAAATATTTAAAAAACGTTTCTGGCATTTGGAGACGAACCCCCCTGAAACTATTGACGGTAAGCCCGCACCTCAAACGGAACAAGCGTGGGTGAACGCCATTCATCAACGTTTAAAAGAGGCGGTGTTAAAACGTTTAACCGCTGCTGATGTTCCCGTAGGTGTATTGCTTTCTGGTGGTTTAGATTCCAGCTTATTAGTGGCGTTACTGGATGAGGCGGGGGTAAAAAATATCAAAACCTTTTCAATTGGATTTGAAGATGCGCCCGAAGAAAAAGGCAATGAGTTTGAGTTTTCCGATTTAGTGGTCGAACGTTACCAAACCGACCATCAGAAAATATTAATTTCCAACCAAGACGTGCTTCCGAGATTGCACGAATCAGTGGAAGCGATGTCCGAACCTATGGTTGGACAAGATGCGGTGGCTTTTTATTTATTATCCGAACAGGTATCGAAAAGCGTTAAGGTCGTGATGTCTGGACAAGGCGCAGATGAAGTATTTGCGGGGTATTCTTGGTACCCCAAAATGGATAGAGCCGGTAAGAGTATTGATTTAACCAATCCCGATGAAGCCGTGAGCGCATTTGCGCCGTACTATTTTGATCGCTCTCATCAAGAGTGGTTAGCGGTGGTGAATCCAAAATACCATATTGAAGATGTGACCTCGAGATTGGTCGGTGACAGTTTAACAGAGGGGGGGGCAAACTCTTTTTTAGATCAAGTGTTGCGTTTTGATGTGACCACGCTGATTGTGGATGACCCTGTTAAACGGGTAGATAATATGACCATGGCATGGGGGCTGGAAGCCCGAGTGCCATTTTTAGACCACAAACTAGTTGAGTTGGCGATGATGGCGCCAGATGAACTGAAATTAAAGCAGGACGGTAAGTTTATTTTAAAATCGATCGCGCGTGGCATTGTGCCTGATGAGATTATTGACCGCCCTAAAGTCGCCTTTCCTATGCCAGCCCTTAAGTATGTACGGGGAGATTTTTATGAGTTTATGAAATCATTGTTAACCTCACCTCAAGCAAAAGCGCGCGGTATATTTAATCAAGAGAAGTTACAACAACTCTTGAAAAACCCTGAAGCCAAAGAGAGCTTTACTGCCATTCAAGGCAGTAAATTATGGCATGCGGCGTTATTAGAGTTTTGGTTGCAAAAACATGTAGATAAAACGCTTTAAGCTGAAACACTTATGTATTTTTATTGTATAACCTAGTAAAATGCTAAGGAATATTAAGGGGGGGATGATTTTAACTCTTAACAGTGAGACCTTTGCACGAGAGGATACACGGATAAAAAAGGCTTAAATATACCTGATTTTCGTTGAAAACTTTGCGAATACCTCTAGGTATTCCCTGCCGTTTCCGCTTCAATCAGTCACATTTTATCTCTTTTTTCTCTCGCGCCCCTCTCGGTACAAAGCTCTCAAAGTAATTTATAAAAGGAAGTAGCAGTGGAAAATCAAGATCCAGTCGTACAAGAAACACTCGATAGAATTCATGGTCAAGTGACCAATAACCCAGTTGTATTGTATATGAAAGGTACGCCTCAAATGCCCTCTTGTGGTTTTTCAAGTCGCGCAGCACAAGCGTTAGCGGAAACGGGAGAGAAATTTGCATTTGTTAATATTTTAGCAGATAGCGCCGTTTTTGAGCACCTACCAAAATATCAAGATTGGCCAACTTTTCCACAGTTATATATTGGTGGCGAGTTACAAGGTGGTTGCGATATTACGCTTGAGTTAGCCGAGTCGGGCGAGCTTAAAAAGATGATGGCAGAAGCGATTGCGAAGCAAGCTGAAAAATAAAATTTATTTTTTTGAAACAAAAAAGCATTTAATAATATCCTAATTAGAGTGTTCTCTATTATTCGTTAGGTTTTATTAAGTGCTTTTTGCGTTTTTAAAGGCTAATTGAGAGCTTTGCACGAAAGGATACACGAATAAAAAAGGCTGAAATACGCCTGATTTTCGTTGAAAACCTTGCGAATACCTAGGTATTCCCTGCGATTTCCGCCTCAATCAGTCACATTTCATCTCTTTTTTCTCTCGCGCCCCTCTCGTGCAAAGGTCTCTAATTAGAGATGTTTTCAGATAAAAAAGATCAAAGGAAAGAGTTAATGAAAAAGTTTTTGCTGTGTACGAGTTTGTTAAGTGTGATTGGAAGTCCACTGACATTTGCAATGAGTGAGTCTCCAACGATAGCGCATAGTTTGGTGCCAAAATCAGCTGCCAATGGCATTGCATTTCCGGTTAACTATCAGGCGTGGGATACCGTTTCTGTTTCGTATCGAGAAGATAATGATACATTGCGTGCGATTATTGGAAATCCGCAAGCGATTAAAGCGATTGAAACGGGTCAAACAAACCCATGGCCAAACGGTGCTGTGCTTGGAAAATTAGTTTGGAAGGCCGGTCAAGATGCGCACTGGAAAGCGGCTAAGGTTCCTGGTAAGTTTATTCATGCGGAGTTCATGTTTAAAGATACCACTAAATGGACAGATACCAAAGGCTGGGGCTGGGCACGTTGGGTAGGTTTAGAGCAAGTGCCTTTTGGAAAGGATGCCGAATCGGCACACCGTTCATGTATTACATGTCATGCACCTGTTGCGGGACAGGACTGGGTCTTCACTAAGCCTGCGGTTATGCCTAAGCGTATTCAATAGTCTTAGTTAGGCTGTTTTTTAGGTAATCGCCAGCTATTGACGATATTGCAAAAAATATCAGCCGTTTTTTCCGTATCATAAACCGCGGAGTGGGCTTGTTTGTTATCCCACTCTAAACCCGCTTCCACAGCAGCCTTGGCAAGTACCGTTTCGCCATAGGCGAGGCCAGCGAGTGAGACGGTATCAAAGGTGCTGAACTCATGAAAGGGCGACTTTACCTTGCAGCGCTCAGCGGCTTTTTTAACAAAGCCTAAATCAAAAAACGCATTGTGTCCGACTAAGATGGCTCGGCTACAGCCTGTGATTTTAAGCTGATGATTAATGGGCTTAAAAAGTGCCGTCAGTGCTTCCTTCTCACTCATGGCGTCTCGAAAAGGATGAAATGGGTCTTCCATGCCAATGAATTTAAGGGCGCTTTGTTCAATATTGGCGCCTTTAAAGGGTAGGATGTTTTTGTCAAAGGTCGTGCCTCTCACAAGGTTTCCAGCAGCATTCATGTGCAACATAACAACGGCCATCTCTAATAGGGCATCGGTTTCACAGTTAAAGCCGGCGGTTTCTACATCGACGACAACGGGCAAGAAACCACGAAAGCGGTCTTTAATATCAATTATTTTGGTCATATAGGCTTTTTTATATTAGGTTTATATTAGGTTTATATTAGGGATTTGAGAAGAACTTTGGATTGTCGTTGTGAATTGTATAGTGACAGCCTTTGAGAGGGGAGCGCCTCCACGGTGGTGAGCATGAATCCATGTTCAATAAACCAGTGGTGGGTGTGAGTGGTCAGTAAAAAGAGTTGTTTCATTTGCGCTTGCTGCGCTTTTTGCTCAATTGCTTTGAGTAGCTCGTGTCCTAGATGCTGACCTTGATAGCTGGGGTGTACCGTTAAACAGGCGAGTTCTCCTATGCCTTTCGCAATAGGGTAGAGTGCTGCGCAACCAATAATGTGTTGATCGCGTTCAATGACAATAAAGTTATGGATCTCGAGTTCAAGTCGTTCACGCGAACGTTTTGCCAGCACCCCTTGGCTTTCTAAAGGAGTAATCATATCTAAAATCCCGCCGACATCTTCAATGGTGGCTGGGCGTAGCTGGTGATAGCGATCGCTAAAAATTAGCGTACCGTAGCCGTCGCGGGTGAAGAGCTCTTGCAACAGTGCATCGGGTTCATTTTGATCCATTAGATGAACGCGTTTGACATGAAAATTGGTTTTAGATATTTGGGTTAAAAAACGAGCTTGTTCTTCATTTTCAGCGTGTTTGATAGTGCGATTGAGTTCTGTAATGCTCATTTGTTTGGGGAGGTTTTTCATCTGTTCCGAGTGGCCAAAAATCATCAATTTATCGGCTTGAATGCTTTTTGCTACTTCACAGGCCTGTTCGAGCGTATTGAGATTAAAGACTTCACCCGTTAAGGAGTAAGCCAGAGGTGTTAATAGAACAATTTGTCCCCCCTCTAAGCTAGTTGATATCGCTTGATGATTAATTTTTCTGAGCGTACCGGTGTGTTGAAAATCCACTCCGTCAATGACTCCTTTAGGCTGGGCAATGACCCAGTTGCCTGAAATGAGCGTAAGAGGGGTGGATTGCTGATTGGTTGCTTGGCTGAACACCGCCTCTATTTGACTGCGCACCATACCGATGGCTTGTTGAAAAACGGTTACCATTTCGGTGGTGGTAATTCGAAACTGCTGATGGTGTTGCCATGGAATGTTTTGGTCGGTTAGTGCAGCATTAATTTGAGGTGCTGCACCCATCACTAAGACCATTTTTAGCCCTAGGTGGTGCAATAATCCTATGTCTTGTGTGAGCTGTTTAAATGAGTCGCTGGCAAGCATTAAGTCGCCAGGTAAATAAATGACACAGGTTTTCCCACGGTGTTGTTCGATGTACCGAGAGGATTGTCTTAAAGTATTAATAAAATCTAATTCAGATTGTTTCATGAATGTGCGAAAATAGCTCAATAACGTTTTAATTTTATAAGTATAAACTAGTCTTGTAGTAAATGTCTAAAGGCAGCGATGTTTATCTATTGCATCAACATAAGGAGTTTTCAATGCCAGATTATCGTTCAAAAACCAGCACTCATGGTCGAAACATGGCGGGCGCTCGTGCGTTATGGCGTGCTACAGGGATGCAAACAGAGGATTTTGGCAAGCCGATTATTGCCGTCGCAAACTCCTTTACTCAGTTTGTGCCAGGTCACGTACATTTAAAAGATATGGGGCAGTTGGTTGCCAGAGTGATTGAAGAAGCGGGGGGGGTGGCAAAAGAGTTTAATACCATCGCCGTGGATGATGGGATTGCGATGGGGCATGATGGCATGTTGTACTCGCTGCCTTCGCGTGACCTGATTGCCGATTCGGTTGAGTACATGGCGAATGCACATTGCGCCGATGCACTGGTTTGTATTTCAAACTGCGATAAAATCACCCCAGGAATGATGATGGCGGCGATGCGCTTGAATATCCCGACCATTTTTGTCACCGGTGGTCCAATGGAGTCGGGTAAAACGGTATTAGGCGGTGAAAGCATTAAATTAGATTTGGTCGATGCAATGGTGATGGCTGTGGACGACACGTGTTCGGATCAAGATATTGAAGATGTTGAAATCTCTGCTTGCCCAACGTGTGGTTCGTGTTCGGGCATGTTTACCGCAAACTCCATGAACTGCTTGGCCGAAGCTTTAGGTATGGCGCTGCCAGGAAATGGCACGATGTTAGCAACTCATGCCGATCGTAGACATCTGTTTGAAGAAGCGGGTCGTCGGATTGTTGAAATAACCAAACAGTATTATGAGCAAGATGACGCCTCGGTTTTACCACGTTCAATCGCCTCGTTTGAAGCCTTTGAGAACGCGATGGCGGTTGATGTCGCGATGGGTGGTTCGACCAATACGGTCTTGCATCTGTTAGCGATTGCTAAAGAAGCCGAAGTGAGTTTTACTATGGCGGATATGGACCATATCTCTCGTAAAGTCCCTTGCTTGGTGAAAGTGGCACCGAACTCTAAAATTTTCCACATGGAAGATGTGCATCGTGCCGGTGGCATGATGCGGGTTTTGGGTGAGTTGGATCGTGGTGGTTTAATTCATCGTGATGTGACAACCATTCATGCATCGACCATGGGCGCAGCATTGGATTTATGGGATCTTCGTCGTACCGATGACCAAGGGGTTGAAACTTTTTTTAAAGCCGCTCCTGGCAATGTTCGAACCACGGAAGCCTTTAGTCAAAGCAAGCGTTGGAAGAGTGTTGATACCGATCCTGTAGCGGGTTGTATTCGAGATGTTGAGCACGCTTACACTAAAGAGGGTGGGCTTGCTGTTCTGTACGGAAATATCGCCTTAGATGGCTGTATTGTTAAAACCGCAGGAGTGGATGAGTCGATTTTTAAATTTACGGGGAAAGCGCGTATCTTTGAGAGTCAAGAGGCTTCTGTTGCCGCCATTTTAGCTGATGAAATTAACGAAGGCGATGTATTGGTAATTCGTTATGAAGGACCAAAAGGGGGGCCGGGGATGCAAGAGATGTTGTACCCAACCAGTTACCTTAAATCGAAAGGGTTAGGGAAAGCGTGTGCCTTACTGACCGATGGTCGTTTTTCAGGCGGAACGTCTGGTTTATCTATTGGGCATGTTTCACCAGAAGCGGCGGAAGGTGGTAATATTGGCTTGGTTGAGGAGGGGGATGTGATTGAAATTGATATTCCTAATCGTACCATTCATGTTGTACTGAGTGATGAGTTGATGGCCGAGCGCCGTCAAGCCATGGCGTTGAAAGGGCGTGATGCGTGGAAGCCCGTTGAAGAGCGTCCAAGAAAAGTAAGTGTGGCGTTACGTGCTTACGCAGCGATGACTACCAGTGCTGCATTTGGTGCGGTACGTGATGTGACTCAAATTGAGCATCGATAACAGGTAACGATTCAGTCGTGAACTGAATCGTTACCCTCTATTTTGATACCGTATTGAGATGTATCAAGATTTTTTGGAGGTAGGTATGTTTTTAGATCGATTAAATAAAGAGCAGCATCAAGCAATTTTTGATTTAGCGGTGAATTTAGCGGCTGCAGATAATGAAATTTCAGAAGAGGAGGTTCAGTACCTTAAGGAATTTAGTGAAGCACACGGAATTGAATATGATTTGAATAAGTCTGATATTGATGTTGCTGAAAGGATTTCTAAGTTTAATACTAAAGAAGTTCGAATTATTGCGTTACAGCAGTTAATTAAAATTTCTTATAAAGATGGCCACTTTGGTAAAGAAGAACAAGATAAGGTGTTTTTAATTGCGCAGAAAATGGGTTTGAATGATCCAGCATTAATGATTCGTATTGAGAAGTGGGTACGTCAAGGTTTTGATTGGCGCTATGAAGGTGAGGAGATGTTAAAGCATTAAACTGTTTATTCAAGCTGTAAATTCGGCATGACTTAAATACAAAGCAAGTTTAATGAGCCAGCGTAATGCTGTTTTTTTGGGTCCTCTTGGGGGTATAAAAAAAACCAGCATTACGCTGGTTTTTTATAGATATATTTTAAGTGGTGTTATTCACGATATCCAGGGCCATTAATTTCTAAGCCATTTGAGGTATAGGCTTGATAGAATTCAAGGTTACGGTAGGTTTCGCTTTGCGCTTTATAAGGAACGGCACGCATATTTTTCTGACAGCCCTCATAGCGACGGTGCAATGTACCGAGATTTTGCCATTTGGCTCGAAAAACTGGAAAGTGTGTTGTGTGACCGAGTGCCGCAGAGAGCGTATTTGCACGCGCTTTACGACCTGCGTTATCAACATGACATTTTGAGCAGGACAGATTAAATTGCCCACGAGGTTTAATAAAGAAGTTTCGACCATCTTCATAAGCGGCACGTGCGGCTTCTGACTCTATTTTGACATCAATTTTTTGACCGCGCGCATTGTCTGCTAAGTAAGCACTGATTTGAGCAATCGGCCCTTTTTTCCATCCATAAGGTTTTAAACCTGCATCAGTGCGACACTTGTTAATCGCACCTTCAAGTGTTACTACTTGCTTGGTTGCTTCATCAAAGTATGGATATTTTGCTCGGATCTTACTAACATCGGAGCCAAAGCACTTTTGATAAACTGCAAGGTCTTTATTGTAAAGCGCCTCTCCTTCATCAATGGCATCTAAGTAAGGGGGAAACTCTTCTGCTGCCTCCCACTGAGCCATCTTGTCGGCTGAAAAAATATAAGCACCATTGATATACTCTTCTGGTGCTAGGTTAGGGTTTTTTGCTTTAAAAAAATCGACAAGTTGTTGGCGATCTTTTTCTGGGTCAATGGTGGCAGCCATGCTAGATGTAGCCAGCACTGAAACCCCTAAAGATAAAGCGATTAGTAATGTTTTTTTCATTCTAACTCTCCGCTCGAAAGCTTTATTTTTCCATTAGTAAACTCAGAGAACTTCTGAAGTGATAATGGGTAATTTTTTTATAGAGTGCTGAGTTACTATGTTTTAGATAGTAATCAAATTAGAAAGTAACGGTATAGAGTGATCTAAACCGTTACGATTTGGCTTTACTTTAATTTAAGCGTTGAACTGCCTTTTGCGCCAGTGTTATCAACAACCGCAATCGATACTTCATCGCCAGAGTTAGCTTTGACCTTAACGGAGACATATGGGTTTGCTGAAACCGCTCCAGACCATTGTGCATTAACTGCTGTTTCGCCGTTAACAGCAATTTCGACGGTCTCAATAAATTTAGCTGGGTAGGGTTTTCCAGTTTTTTTATCCATACGTAACCCAGATTCCATTGGGTGTTTAATAAGGGCTTTTACTTCAGCAACACCTGCTTTAGATTTTCCACGCATTCTGATTTTAATAGACATAGTTATTCCTTTCCATAATATGTTAAGTCATTGTGTTTGTAAGCGTCTTAAGGTTTATCCGCCACAACCACCGATGGTTACTTTGACTTCTTGTTCTGCTTTAAGTAGTTTCCCGTCCGCTTTTACAATAGCGACGACATTCATGGTTTGTCCAAGTTTAATTCGAGTAGAAACAAATCCAAGTGCCGCAGGTGCGAAGGTGTACTCACAGACTAAAGGCATTGGGTTTTTGCTACCAAGAATGGCAATCGATTCAACGCCACTGATGGCGGTTGCATCAACTGTAATCGGTGTAACCGCACCATTTTCAGCAATCGCAGGAGCTTTGAGCTTGATATCGCTTGATTCGGTTGTGCTGCTTGAACCAAAAATACCAGAGAGTGCATCTTCAGTAGTTTTTGAGGTAAAAGCTTTTGAGTTCCATTCGGCAAGAACAGTTGTTGGGGTTAATAAGCCAGCGTTAACTGCGACGACGGTTGCACCCGTTGCAAGGGTGCCTTTAAGAAAAGATCTACGTTTCATAAGTGTTTAACTCCCTGTGAAGGTTTTATATTGTGTTTATAGTGTATAAATATAATCAGTGATGGTGTTGATCTCACTGTCGGTTAAGATGCCATGTCTTCCAAAAGGAGGCATGATGCTATTAGGTATGGTAAGTTCAGGAACGCCCCATATTTTTTTAACCAGTTTTTGTTTATCTGGATAGCGCAATTTCATCGCAACCAATGCAGGTCCTATATTGCCAGGCATAGATCCGCCTTTGATCGCATGACAGGCCAAACAGTTGCCCTTGGAGCGAGAAAAAGCGAGTTTTTTACCCTCTTCAATGGTTGCGGCAGAAGGCTCTGAGGCGACTGCCGTGATTGGTGTTGAAATGACGAACCCTGATATTGCAAGGGCTGTCAGTAGGTGTTTCATTTTAGAAATCATTATTTCCTTCCTCCTAAAAGTGTCTTTCAACCTTCCCGTTTGATTGCACTTTAGATTGCATTGGGGTTTTTATTTGAGTAACTTTTTTACCCTTTGTTTTGTAGCTTACTCAGTTGGATAATAAACGCAAGTATTTTAGCTTTCAGTAGCGATAGTATTTTTAATCACCCAACAGTATTTTCTTATATGTTTGTGTTAGTGATTGTTTATCTTCTTGGTTTTCAATGACTTGCTGTTTTCTTGTTCAAATCGCACTATTTGTTGTTTCAGGAATCGGTCTGCGGTTATTTTGGCTTGTTTTAATAAGTATTGGGTTCTTTTAATATTGCCAATGTTGAATTGCGCAAGGGCTAAAAAAAAGTGCGCCTCAGCTGTTTGTTGTTGATTGGCATAGATTTCAGAGAGTTTTTTATAGGCTAGATAGCGGTAGCGTTGGCTTTTAGTATGTGTTTTTAATAGAGCAATGGCTTTTGGGGTGTTGTTTGAATGGCGTAATAAATTGACATAGCTTAGTAATACGGCGGTATTATTTGGGTAGATATCTAGTAGATAGTCCGCTTGATGCCGTGCCGTACTTATTATTTTAGGGTCATTAATTTGGTGTTTTACGAGGGTTCGTAATAATAAGGTTGTATAAAGCCAGTGGTTGGGGTTCTGTTCGACCAGCGTTTGTAAGCAGGTGAGGTCAGAAAGAGGAAGTGGGTTATGGGTGTTTAATGCCTGTAGATTTTTTTGATAGCAAGCGATGGCAGGGGTGTTTTTTTGAGTAAGCAGGGGGGGGGATTGTTGTGCGCCTTGAGTCTTTAGTTTTAGTTGAATCAGTGCGAACTGGTTATTGGCTTGTTTGGGGTGTCGTGCGGGGAGTGTTTGTGCTCGATTTTCAGACTCAGCAATCCGACGCTCTGTGACAGGGTGTGACCGTAAGATTTCAGGAGTTTTAAAGGTGTTGTTTTGCTCCTTTTTGGCGAGTCGCGCAAAAAAGTCGCCCATTGCATGTGGATCATAGCCCGATTGGCTTAGAAACTGAATGCCAATATGATCGGCCTCCGACTCGTGCAGTCGAGAGTTTTTGAGCTGTTTTTCAATATCAAGACTCAAACCAGCTAGTAGTGTTGGGTAGACCGCGGAGCTGTCATACATGCCAATTAAAGCAGCGGCGAGTAGGGTGGCGATGGTGTTTAAATTACTCTGCTTACTATTAACTTCATGTCCGCGGGAGAGGTGGTTTTGGGTCACATGCGCAATTTCATGAGCAATAACCGCGGCTAACTCATCTTCATTTTTAGCTGCTAAAATCAGACCGGTATGAATTCCGATAATACCATTCGGGCCTGCAAAGGCATTGATACTGAGATCGTCAATCACGTAAAACTTAAATTGACGTGATTCACCGGTCTGGCTTGCCATTTCATGACCAATTTTACGAATATAGGTCACCACATCAGGATCATAGTTTAGATTATATTGTGTATGTAGCGCGGTATTGAACGCACGGCCGAGGTCTTGCTCAACTTCGACATTGTACGCAATTAAGTCCGATGAACCTAAGTCTGGTAGCTTGGCAGCATAGGCAGTCAGCGCAGGGGTTAATAGCACCAATATCAATAGGAGATGGTAAAATGGTGCGCTTAGTTTTTTTACAATACCGTGTCGATGATTCATTTGAGTGTTGATGCCGTGCTTTTCAAGAGTAGATGTTGTGGATATTAGAGTAGATAGTAAAGGATTGGCATGTCCGATGCCAGTGATTAAACTTAAGAAAGCATTAACCCAGAACCCAGAACAAAAGAGCGTGTTTTTACTGGCGTTAACCGATGAGGGGGGATTGAAAGATATTCCCGCGTTTTGTCAGCAGCAAAAATTAGACTGGGTCTTGTTACAAGAGACCCCTTTTATTGAGTTTAAAGTGTGGCGCATGTCATGAATGAGGGGGGAGAAAAAATGAGTGAATCGTTAAATGATGCGTCTTTATCAGAGCAATTAAGTATCATCCACACCAAAGGCACACTGGATTGGGCGTACCCAGTTTTTATACTCGCCAGTACTGCCGCCGCTATGGATAAGAAAGTCGAACTGTTTTTTACCTTTTACGGCTTAAACTGCCTGCTTAAAGACACCAGCGGATTAAAAGTTTCTCCGTTAGGAAACCCAGGAATGGTGATGAAAAGCCCTGTTGGCCCTGATTGGCTTAAGCGTGTGGATTGGAACAAGGCGCTTCCTGGGTTAGTTTGGACACTGCCTGGTGCGGCAAAACTGGCGACCTGGGGCTTTAAGAAACAGATGTTGCTTGAAGGGCAGGTGCCCGTAGAAGAGTTAAGAGCACTTTGTATTGAGTTGGGTGTGAGTATGACTGCTTGCCAAATGACCATTGATTTGATGGGCTATCAACAAAGCGATTTTATCGAGCCGATCTCATTTTCTGGTGCGGCGACCTATTTTGCCAATACGCCTAAAACGCAGAGTTTATTTATCTGACGTTTTGATAGAATAAACAAAATGAGACCTTTGCACGAGAGGGGCGCGAGAGAGAAAAGAGATGAAATTTGACTGATTGAGGCGGAAAGCGCAGGGAATACCTAGGTATTCGCAAGGTTTTCAACAAAAATCAGGTATATTTCAGCCTTTTTTATCCGTGGATCCTTTCGTGCAAAGGTCTCAAAATAATTATTTTTAATAAAAAAGTGACCCTATGAAACCATTTGAAAAAGGGATTTACCTCCTGCCCAACTTAATGACCACTGCCGCGTTGTTTGCAGGGTTTTATGCCGTGATTGCTGGTATTCAAGGCAATTTTGAACTGGGCGCCATTGCTATTTTAGTTGCGATGGTCTTGGATGGTCTGGATGGACGAATTGCTCGAATGACCAACTCGTGCAGTGCGTTTGGTGCGGAATACGACAGCCTGTCAGATATGATCTCGTTTGGTTTAGCGCCTGCGTTGCTAATGTTTCAGTGGATATTGGAAGATTTTGGTAAGTTAGGGTGGTTAATCGCCTTTATTTATACCGTTGCAGCAGCGTTGCGTTTGGCGCGTTTTAATACCCAAGTGGGCGTGGCAGATAAACGATATTTTCAAGGATTACCCAGTCCCGCCGCTGCGGGGGTTTTGGCGGCACTTATTTGGATGGTTGAAGCAAACGAGCTAGAAAACGCAATGTTACCGATGGTCGGATTGGTGTTAACCCTTGTGGTTGGGTTAATGATGGTCAGCAATATCCGTTTTAGTTCGTTTAAAGAGCTTAATTTAAAAGGGAAAGTGCCCTTTGTCACGCTGTTAATCATTGTTTTAGTGTTTGTGGTTATCACCTTAGAGCCTCCAACGCTACTGTTTTTGATCTTCTTAACCTACACCTTATCAGGTCCTGTGGTAACGCTTGTGACCCTTAAAAAGACACGTGCACTGCGCCGACAGCAACGTGATGATGAGAAAGCGGTTGCAAATGCGATGGTGGTCGAAAAGACCAAAAAGCATCAAGAAAAAAGCAGTGAGCATAAGAACGATACCAATGGAGATAACTCATGAAAGATCATCTAGTCATATTTGACACCACGCTAAGAGATGGTGAACAAAGTCCTGGTGCCTCTATGACCAAAGAGGAAAAAGTTCGGATTGCCAAGCAGCTTGAAAAATTACGGGTCGATGTTATTGAAGCGGGCTTTCCTGCCGCTAGTCAAGGCGATTTTGAATCCGTTCAGGCGGTGGCATCTGCTGTAAAAGATTCCACGGTTTGTGGGCTGGCTCGTGCGGTTGAAAAGGATATTATGCGAGCGGGCGAGGCGATTAAGCTTGCCAATGCAGGGCGCATACATACCTTTATTGCGACCTCGCCGATTCATATGGAGAAAAAACTCCGCATGACACCCAATCAAGTGGTCGAACGTGCCGTTTGGGCGATTAAAAGAGCGCGAGACTTTACCGATGATGTCGAATTCTCTCCCGAAGATGCCGGGCGTTCTGATCTGGATTTTTTATGTCGCGTCATCGAAGCGGCGATTGATGCCGGTGCCACCACCATTAACATTCCAGACACCGTGGGCTACAACGTGCCCAATCAATTTGGTAACTTGTTTAAAGCCTTAATTGAGCGAATTCCAAACTCAGACAAAGCCATTTTTTCCGCACATTGCCATAACGATCTAGGGTTGGCGGCCGCCAACTCTTTAGCTGCTGTGAGAAATGGTGCGCGTCAAGTGGAGTGCACCTTAAATGGCTTGGGCGAGCGCGCAGGGAATACCGCCTTAGAAGAGGTGGTGATGGCGATAAAAACCCGCCAAGATATTTTTAGCGTAGACACTCGCATTAACACCCAGGAAATTTTAGCCACTTCTCGTTTAGTCTCCAATATTACAGGTTTTGCTGTGCAACCCAATAAAGCGATTGTGGGTGCTAACGCCTTTGCGCATGAGTCTGGTATTCATCAAGATGGCGTACTCAAACACCGTGAAACCTATGAGATTATGCGTGCCGAAGATGTTGGCTGGAGTACCAATAAAATGGTCATGGGTAAGCACTCAGGGCGCAATGCGTTTAAAACGCGCTTAGAAGAGCTCGGAATTGATTTTGAAACAGAACAAGAGCTAAACGATGCCTTTATTCGTTTTAAAGAGCTCGCCGATCGTAAACATGAAATTTATGATGAAGACCTTCAATCGCTGGTCACCGATAATAATATTCAGCGCGTTGAGAATGAGATTTACCGTTTAATCTCGTTAAAATCCTCAATGGGAACGGGCGAACCCTCGAATGCGGAAGTGGTTTTATGGATGCAAGGCGAAGAGTTAAGTGCATCCGCGAATGGTAGCGGTGTGGTAGATGCCACCTTTAAAGCGATTGAATCACTGGTTCAATCGGGCACGACATTGGAACTTTACTCCGTAAGCAACGTTACCAACGGCACGGATTCACTTGGTGAAACAACGGTGCGCCTTGAAAAAGGCGGACGTATCGTTAATGGAATGGGGTCGGATACCGATATCGTACTTGCCTCAGCCAAAGCGTATGTAAATGCTCTAAATAAGATCGCTGGTGAACAGGTCAAAGACCACCCGCAAGCCTCTGTTTGAATTTAGGAAATAGAGGGGGGGAGAAAAAATTAAATGAAGAATTTTTATGTCTAAATTAACGTTTTCTAATGCTCTGTTTGAACAAATAGGGGGGACAAATTGGCAGCAACGGTCTGAATTTATATTTGCTTCAGTCATCTCCGAATCTCATGATGCTGTAAACGCTGAATCATCTCCTGCGTTAGAGCCTGCTCAAGCACCGATTGAAGATTCATTTGAAGAGCAGAGTGAACCCTGTATATCGAAGGGTTATTCGATTGTAGTCTTAGGCGCAGGACTCAATGAAATTTGGCAAAATGATGCACAACCCGCATGGCTACTTTGGCAAAATATCATGCAAGTATTTGAGTGGGATGAGCATCAAATTGTATTTTTTGATACCGCACACATGGTCTCAGAAGAGGTGGTCTTCTCCACCATCGAAGAGATTATTGATTTGGGGGTGGACTGGGCACTGACCATGGATGAAGCACACGAGCTGTCCGAACAGTTGCAAGAAGGCATTCAAGTCATTTCCGTACCCGATATGGAATCTATGCTGTCTGATCCCTATGCTAAACAAACGTTCTATCACACCGTAATATCGATCCAAAACGCTCATTAAAGCATGACTTGTTTTAGCGATCTATATTTAGACCTCATGCGAGACGAAGACCTACCTTGGGTCTTAGCACTCGAGCAACAGTCCTATGATTTTCCGTGGAGTCAAAAGGGTTTTGAAAACAGCCTAGAACAAGGGTTGAACTACCTGTTTTACAGCGCCGAAGGAAAAAAGCTCGGCTACTGCTGTATCTTACCGGTACTGGATGAAGCACATATCTTGAATTTCTGTGTAGCGCGCGAATATCGTGGAAAAGGTGTTGCGACAGAAGCGCTTAAAAAAGTTCTGGCAAAACTCAATGCAGGAAATTATCAATGCGCACTGCTTGAAGTAAGAGGTTCAAACGAACCCGCAATTAAGCTGTATCAAACGCTCGGTTTTCAACAAGATGGTACACGGAAAGAATATTATCGTGTTAAACAGTGGTGTGATAAACAAAAAGCCCTTATAGAGGAGCGAGAGGATGCGGTTTTGATGTCGTTTTTGTTTTCTGAATAAGGGGGGAGGAAAAAATTAAACGGTTTAATCTTTCCCCCACTCTCTCTTTTGTGAACAAAGAAATTTAAGTGCGTAACTCCGTTGGAATAGTTTTTGTCAGGATTTGTGCCATCTCTTTGTAGAGTTTTGGGTTGGCGGTTAAGATGTTGCCACTGGTGAGGTAATCTTCTCCCCCTCTAAAGTCGGTGGCAAGTCCTCCCGCTTCTTGTACCAACAGTGCGCCCGCCGCAATATCCCAAGGTTTTAGGTTAAATTCCCAATAGCCGTCTACCCGGCCACAAGCGACATAGGCTAAATCAAGCGCGGCAGAGCCTGCTCGGCGAACCCCTGCGGTTGAAGTCATGAAGGATTTTAAGCTCGCCATATAGCTGTCTAGGTAGCTGAAATCATGGTAAGGGAATCCGGTTGCCAGTAGGGCGTTGTCGAGTGTTTTTTGTTGGCTGGTGCGGATACGTTGGTTGTTTAAAAACGCTCCACGCCCTCGGCTGGCAGTAAACATTTCGTCGCGTACAGGGTCAAAAATCACGGCATGGGTGAGTTTGCCTTTCTCTTTGATGGCGATGGAGACGCAGAATTGTGGAAATTGGTGTAAGAAATTGGTGGTTCCATCCAGTGGGTCAATGATCCATTCCACATCCGATAGACCGTATTTGGTTTTTTTAGCCTTTTTAATACCGCTCTCTTCCGCTAAAATAGCGTGTTCGGGGTAGTACTTTTGAATGGTTTTAATAATGGTATTTTCGGCTTCTTTGTCGACTTCGCTGACGTAATCGTTTTTGCCTTTGTGTTCGATATTTAGTTGGTCGATTCGTGTGTAGTGATGCATAATGTTACCACCTGCCGCACGGGCGGCCATGGTGGCGATATTGAGAAGTGGGTGCATTTAAGCGTTCCTTAAAAATAAAATTTAGAGAGACCTTTGTACGAAAGAGTGCACGGATAAAAAAGGCTGAAATATGTTCGATTTTTGGTGAAAATTTTGCGAATACCGAGGTATTCCCTGCGATTTCCGCCTTAAATCACTCAAATTTTCTCTCTTTTCTCTCGCGCGCCCCTTTCGTGCAAAGCTCTCTTAGAGTGTTTTTGTAAGATTATAACGGAAAGAGCAGATGATTGAAGATTACAGTTTGAATTCTGGTTTGGCAAAGATTCGAGTGGTGTTGGTTGAAACCTCTCATCCCGGTAATATCGGTGCGATTGCGCGTGCGATGAAAAACATGGGATTGAGCCAGTTGGTATTGGTTAATCCAAAGGAGTTTCCGAGTCAAGTCGCATCTGCAAGAGCGTCCAGTGCGTGTGATATTTTAGATCAAGCTCGGGTGGTAAGCACCTTGGATGAGGCGCTGGTGGGTACAAAACTGGCATTTGGTGCTAGTGCGCGTTTAAGAAAAGTCGCTTGGCCACAATTGGATGTGCGAGAAACTGCGCAACTGGCGTTGGAGACGGTAGAAGAGGGAGAGGTCGCGCTGGTGTTTGGCCGTGAAGATTCGGGTTTGAGTAATTTGGAGATGGATAAGTGCCACTATTTAAGTCATATCCCTTCCAATCCAACATACTGCTCTTTAAATATTAGTGCGGCGGTTCAAGTGTTTGCGTATGAGTGTTTGATGGCATCCAATGTTCGTTCGGTGCATACTAAAAATGATCGAGCAAAATTGGCGAATACCGAACAGTTAGAGGGATTTTACGATCATCTATTTCAGACTTTGCAAGATATTGAGTTTTTAGACCCCGATAAAAATGCCCGCTTTATGCGTCGCATGCGTCGTTTGTATAATCGCGCGCAGTTGGATGTAAAAGAAATTGATATCTTAAGAGGTATCTTGTCTGCGTCGCAACGAAAAGCGTTAGAGACAGGAAAAGAGAAGGATGTTTAAACGATTAAAATCTGATATTCGCTGTGTATTTGAGCGAGACCCCGCGGCGCGTAATACATTTGAGGTAATTACCACCTACCCTGGGTTGCATGCTATTTTGTGGTATCGCTTGGCACACGGGTTGTGGAATATCGGGTTAAAGTGGTTGGCACGTTTTATTTCGACCCTTGCACGTTGGTTAACGGGAATTGAAATTCACCCTGCAGCAAAAATTGGCGAACGTTTTTTTATTGACCACGGAATGGGAGTGGTGATTGGTGAAACGGCAGAAATTGGCGACGATTGTACGCTGTATCATGGAGTGACGTTGGGTGGAACCTCTTGGCAAAAAGGTAAGCGGCACCCTACGCTTGGCAATGGTGTGGTGGTGGGTGCGGGTGCCAAAGTGCTTGGCCCAATAGAGATTGGAGACAACGCTCGTATTGGTTCAAATGCGGTGGTGGTTAAGCCCGTTTCAGAAGGAAAAACCGTGGTCGGTATCCCCGGACGTGAGGTGGATCAAAAAGACAAAGACTTGGAAAAACGTCGCGCTAAAATGGCCGAAAAAATAGGCTTTGATGCTTACGGTGTTGGGCAGGAGATGGCTGATCCTGTCGAGAAAGCCATTTACAGTTTGCTGGATCATATTCAGGTACAAGATGAAAGGATGGAGGCGATGGCGAAGGAGTTGGCTAAGTTGGGTGGTGAGTTAATTGAAGCTAAATTACCAGAGTTGGATGATGCGGTATTGGAACCTAATGATCCTGTTCAGGCGGCACACTTGAAAAAAGAGTGACTTAATAACGAGCGGACAATTAATTGTTTTTGGTGGAAACCGTTGAATAACACTTGAGTTGTTGTGGAAAGCGACAATAATTCTTGAGTTAAATGGTTGGTTATTATAGAATTCGAACCAATAAATTAAAATAGTTGGTCTGTATTACCATGAAATTAACCTCAAAAGGGCGTTATGCCGTAACAGCGATGATCGATATTGCCTTGAATCAAGGGGAGGGTGCGATCACACTCTCTTTAATCTCAGATCGCCAAGGTATCTCTCTCTCTTACTTAGAACAGTTGTTCTCAAAATTAAAAAAAGCAGGATTAGTCTCGAGTGCTCGTGGGCCAGGTGGCGGTTATCGCTTAAGTCGTCCAGCGGAAGAGATTTCTGTGGGAGAGGTTATTCGTGCCGTGGATGAGTCGGTTGATGCGAGAAAATGTACTGGGCGCGGTGACTGTAATGGTGGGAGTGAGTGCTTGTCCCATGAGCTTTGGTCAGACTTAAGTGGTATGATAAGGTCGTTTTTACAAGGCATCTCTTTGCAAAGTATTGTGGATAAAAGAGTTGATGTAAAAAAAGAGATCTCGTTTGATTAGAGACGCTTTTTGATTTGAATTTATTTGGTTTAAATAATTTAGGAAAAAATATGGCGGTAACGTTAACGCAAGCAGCATCCGAACGAGTGAAAAAAATGTTGGAAAAACGGGGGCACGGTATTGGGCTACGCGTTTCCACAAAAGTTAGTGGGTGTGCAGGATTTTCGTATGTTGTCGATTACGCCGATGAGATTCAAGAAGACGACGCGGTATTTGAAAGCTTTGATGTTCAGGTGATTGTGGATTCCAGTAGCTTAGAAAAAATTGATGGAATGGAGATCGACTATGTTCAAGAGAGTTTGTTGAATGAAGGTTTTTCATTTAATAATCCACAAGTAAAAGATAGCTGTGGATGTGGTGAGTCGTTTACGGTGTAATGTCTTTCAATTAAGCCGAGCTTTTAAAAAGCCCGACCGTGTGTCGGGTTTTTTGTTTTTGTGCAGGCGAGAGGAATAATTGTTAAAATGGCTCGATTAAAATTTAAAGGGGCAAAAAGATGCAAAGAACCTTCTCAATCATCAAGCCAGACGCGGTTACCAGAAACTTAATTGGAAAAATTTATCAACGTTTTGAAGAGAATGGTTTGCGCATTGTCGCCGCTAAAATGGTGCAGTTAACCCGCGAAAAAGCAGAAGGGTTTTATGCCGAACACAAAGGGCGAGAGTTTTATGAGCCATTAGTGAACTATATGATCTCAGCACCGATCATGGTGCAAGTATTAGAAGGCGACAATGCCATTGCTAAAAACCGTGAGATTATGGGCGTAACAGATCCAGAAAAAGCTGCTCCGAATACGATTCGAGCGGACTTTGCGATTTCAGTACGAGAAAATTCCGTACATGGTTCTGACTCTGAAGCGAGTGCCGCACGTGAAATTTCCTATTTTTTTGCGCCGTCTGAATTGTGTGATCGACCTTAAATGACGTTGAACGAGAATAAAAAACAGGATGTTTTAGAGCTGTCTTCTGGTGGGTCTGACGTTAAAACGGATCTGCTTGGAATGGATCGTGAGATGATGGCTGCGTATTTTGTTGAGATTGGTGAAAAACCATTTCGTGCCACTCAGGTCATGAAGTGGATTCATCAAATGGGGGTCACTGAATTTGATGAGATGACCAATTTAAGTAAGGCGCTGCGAGAAAAATTAACGCGTCTTGCATGGGTTCGTACCCCTAAAATCGTTGCAGAGCAGTTCTCAGACGACGGTACGATTAAGTGGTTGCTGGAGATGGACAACCACAATGCGGTTGAGGCGGTTTTTATTCCTGAGAAAAACCGAGGTACATTGTGCATCTCCTCTCAAGTAGGGTGTGCGCTGGAGTGTAGTTTTTGCTCAACCGGACAGCAGGGGTTTAATCGTAATTTAGAAAACTGGGAAATTATCGCCCAAATGTGGGTGGCAAACAAGGCGCTGGGATGTAAGCCAAAAGAGGAACGACGTATTTCCAATGTGGTCTTTATGGGAATGGGTGAGCCGCTCTTAAATGTGACTCATACCTTTCCCGTGGCACGTATTTTAATGGATGACTTTGCGTATGGCTTGTCAAAGCGTCGAGTCACCATCAGTACGGCGGGTGTGGTACCAGCCATTGATAAAATTAAAACCGAACTGGATGTGAGTTTGGCGATTTCGCTTCATGCACCGAATAATGCTTTACGGGATGAGTTGGTTCCGCTGAATAAAAAATACCCACTCGAAGTATTGATTCCAAGTTTGTACCGTTATGTTGAAGGTGGTCATAGTAAAAAACATGTGACGATTGAGTATGTCATGCTGGATCAAGTAAATGATCGAGTAGAGCACGCACATGAACTGGTTGACTTGTTAGGTGATCTGGCATGTAAAGTGAATTTAATTCCATTTAATCCGTTCCCCAATACCGACTATAAACGCTCTTCGAATAATGCGATTCACCGTTTTCGAGCCATTTTGGAAGAGGGAGGGCTGAATGTAACGATTCGTAAAACACGTGGTGAAGATATTGATGCGGCGTGTGGTCAATTGGCCGGAAAAGTATCTGATCGAACCAAGCGCACTGTGCATCGTGTGACGTTTGATCTATAGCGGAGGAGGACTAGAAGAATGGCCGAGGATGTTTCAGAAAATACCATTCCATTGAATACATTGCTCTTAGCCGCTCGCGAAGCACAAGGGTTGCAATTAGAGCAGGTAGCCAGCCAGTTAAATTTAGCGCTTGTTCAGTTAGAAAAGCTTGAAAGCGATGCGCTAGATCCAGAGAAATTAAGCACCTTTGAACGCGGTTACGTTCGAAATTACGCGAATTTTTTGCAGATAGATCCGTCGGTTATTGAACGTTATTTTTTAGACTGCGACTATGGTTACAGTGATTTACACTCAGTTAAAGCGTATGGCGGTACAACGAATAAGCCGTTATTGGGGGGTGGGATTATAAAATGGTTTTTAGTTTTGGTTTTATTGGCGCTACTGGTGTTGTTGGTTTTGCCAAACTTTCCAAATCTATTAACTTAGAGAGGTTTTTGCACGAAAGGATGCACGGATAGAAAAGGCTGAAATATGGCTGATTGAGGTGGAAATCAGCCATATTTCCTCTCTTTTTTCTCTCTCGCACTCCCTATCGTGCAAAGGTCTCTTAGAGAGCGATTGAACCAAATATTAAATTGAATACACAGAGCAAAGAGTAAAAGAGATTATGGTACAAAAAATTTCAGCGGTTAGAGGGATGAATGACATTCATGGAGAGGGAGCGGATGCCTTTGATTACTTAGTTCATACTGCTGAAACTACGTTTAAACAGTATGGTTATCGCTCTATTCGTTTGCCAATCGTAGAGAAAACAGAGCTCTTTTGTCGTTCGATTGGTGAAGTGACGGATATTGTTGAGAAGGAGATGTATACCTTTTCAGATCGCAATGATGAAAGTTTGACTTTGCGTCCAGAAGGTACAGCAGGATGTGTTCGTGCTGTAGTGCAAAATGGCTTGGCATACAATCAAATTCAAAAACTGTTTTATACAGGGCCGATGTTCCGTTATGAACGTCCTCAAAAAGGGCGTTATCGTCAGTTTCATCAAGTGGGGGTTGAAGTTTTTGGTTTGGCAACGCCTGACGTAGATGCCGAGTTAATCGTCTTAACGGCACGTTTATGGGAAAAATTTGGGTTAGATAATCTTGAGCTACAAATTAATTCATTAGGCAGTCAGGCGGCTCGAGTTGCTTATCGGGAAAAATTAGTGGCGTATTTAAGTGATTATAAAGATCAGTTAGATGAGGACAGCTTGCGACGATTGGCGTCAAACCCACTTAGAATTTTAGACACAAAAAACCCCGCCATGAAAGAGCTGGTTGAGGGCGCACCTAAGCTAATGGATCATTTAGATGCGGAGTCGGCCGAGCACTTTGAACAGTTAAAAGCACATTTAGATGATTTAGGCATTGAATATGTAATTAATCCGAATCTAGTACGAGGATTGGATTATTATAACCGTACCGTTTTTGAGTGGATTACTACTGAGTTAGGGGCACAAGGAACGGTTTGTGCCGGTGGGCGTTACGATGGTTTGGTGGAACAGATCGGTGGTAAGGCAACGCCTGCGGTTGGATTTGCCATGGGGATTGAACGTTTAACGGCGCTGTTAATGGATCATAATAAGGTACCTGTTCTTGCACAGCCTGATGTGTATGTGGTGTTGGTGGGGGATAACGTACAACGTCCTGGTTTTGTTATTGCAGAGATGGTTCGAGAAGCTCTGCCACACATTAATGTTCAGATGAACTGTGGTGGCGGGAGCTTTAAAAGCCAGTTTAAAAAGGCCGACCGTTCTGGTGCGCGTTATGCATTGGTATTGGGAGACCAAGAGGTGAGTGATAAGGTTGTGGCGATTAAGCCATTACGTGAAACATCGGAACAAGTTTTGGTCAGTTGGGATGACCTAACTGAGCATTTAGCGCAGTTAATGCCCGTTTAAGATAATTTTTTTAAATAAAAGAGACATTTTCACGAGAGGGGCGCGAGAGAAAAAAGAGATGAAATTTAGCTGATTGAGTCGGAAATCGCAGGGAATACCTAGGTATTCGCAAGATTTTCAACAAAAATCAGGTGTATTTTAGTCTTTTTTTTATCTGTGTATCCTATCGTGCAAAGCTCTCAATAGATAAAGGTTTTTAGAGCTATGAGTCGTTACGAAACAGAAGATGAACAAGTTGAAGCCATTAAGAGTTGGTGGAAAAAAAATGGTACGCAACTATTAACGGCAATCTTAGTGGTTGTGATTGCTATCTCAGGGTGGCGTTATTGGACAAATTCTCAGTATATTGATTCGGCCAACGCTTCGAGCTTATTTGAAGCGCTACAAGTGAATATGCAGCGCGGTACTTTTGGCGAAGTTTCTCGTGAAGCGTTGAAACTAATGCAAGAGCAACCTGATAGTCCTTATGCGGTTGGTGCGGCAATGATGTATGCAAAATACAGCCTAGATAAAGGTGAAACGCAAGAGGCGTTAACGCAGTACACTTGGATTACGGAACATGCAAAAGATATGCAGTTAAGAAATATCGCGTATATCAGCTTGGCTAGAATTCAAATTGATCTACAGGATTTTGATGCGGCGCAAGCACACTTAGACTTTTTGACCAAAGCCAACTTAAAAGGGGCTGAAAAGTCAGTGTTCGATTATGTTTCAGGGCTAATGGCAATTGCAAAATCGGATACGGAAGGTGCGCAACTCGCCTTTAAACGGGTCGTTGACAACGAGCAGACAGAAACCAACTTACTTGGTTTGGCACAAATTCAATTAGATGATTTAGCGCAGTAGGTTTGTTTAACATAATGAAAATACGTGTTGCTTTAATTGGGCTATGTTCCGCACTCTTGCTGGCTGGGTGTTCGAGTTCGCCATCGGTGAAAGCGCCAACCGAACTGGCGCCACTTGAGCCGATTTATACGCTTAAGAAAAACTGGCAGGTTAAAACTGAAACCATGCCAAATCGAGATTCAGAAGGGTTGTTTTTTACCGAAGATGCTTCAAATCTATACATCGCAACCGCAACGGGGTATTTGGTCGCATTAACCAAAGAGACGCAAACTCGCTGGAAAGATCAAGTGGTTTGGCAGGCTAAATTTGCGTCAGAAATTGTTTCAGGACCTGCGATGCTAGGAGACCAATTAATTGTTGGTACGGCAAAAGGGTTACTGACCGCGTTATCAATCGAGCACGCTCAGATTACATGGCAAACGCAGTTGTCCAGTGAGGTGATGAGTTATCCAGTGATCGCCCAGCAAACCATTTTTACGCGTACTGTAGATGGAAAACTGTACGCCGTGAATGCGATAACCGGTGAGGTTATCTGGATTGTTGAACATGAGATGCCCACGTTATCTTTGCGAGGTTCGCCTGCTGTTTTGTACTCTGAGAATGTTTTGTATGTAGCTTGGGAGAGTGGCATGATTCAAGCACTTTCAGCCAGCTCGGGGACGTTATTGTGGGAGAGACGAATTGCGACCCCTAAAGGGCGTACCGATCTAGAGCGAATTGTCGATGTTCAAGCCAGTTTAGTGATGAAAGAGGGGCGTTTAATTGCGCTTGGTTATCATGGCAAGCTGGTTGCGATTAACCCTTTAAATGGTCAGTTTTTCTTTGAAAAAGCGTTGTCGGGTTATCGTGATTTTGTAGTGGATAGTGATCGGATTTATGTGGTAGATGATACCGATGTACTGTATGCATTTGACCTGTTTAGTGGTGCAATTCAGTGGACTCAAACGGCTTTTAAAGGTCGTTTAGTGGGTGATTTAAACTTTTATCAGAAGGACTTATTGGTCACGGATGGTTGGGGCTATCTACACTGGGTTAATCGAGTACAAGGCACAGAGTTTGCACGTGTTAAACACAGTAATGAGTACGGCGATGGTAATCGTATTTTGCGCATTAAGGTGAGTGGCAAACAACTTACGCTATTAGATGGCGAAGGTGTTATTACCCAGTACGATGTTGAACCCTCTAGTTTAGCTCTTTTTAAAAAAGAGTACCCTTCTTCGGAAGGTAGTTTTTTTAATTCCTTTTTTTGAGGTCTTTGGATAAAGATCTCTTTTAAATATATCCAAGTAGTTTGGATATAAACGCCGATAATTTATAGGTATCCCTGATTGTGAGTAAACCCGTTATTGCCTTAGTAGGGCGTCCAAATGTTGGAAAATCAACCTTGTTTAATCGTTTAACCCGTTCGCGTGATGCGATTGTGGCTGATTATCCTGGGTTAACCCGTGACCGTCAATATGGTACGGGTCGTCTCGGTAAATCACCTTATATTGTGGTCGATACGGGTGGGCTTAGTGGTGAAGACCAAGGTGTCGACCCGCTGATGGCCGGGCAAGTAAAGTCCGCATTAGAAGAGGCTGATGCGATTGTATTTTTGGTGGATGGACGTCAAGGGCTTGTGCCTGCGGATGAACAGATTGCCAACTACCTTCGACTTTTTGATAAACCGATTCAAGTGGTAGTGAATAAAGCAGAAGGGTTTGACCATGATGTAGCAACCTCTGACTTTTTTCAGTTGGGGCTGGGAAAACCCTTAGCCATCTCTTCAGCACATGGTGATAATGTAGCGGACTGTATTGATCTGGTATTAAGTAACTTGCCGCAAGCAGAAGAGAGCGAAGAGACCGATTTAGACGATCATCCAGGTATTCGTGTGGCGGTCATTGGTCGGCCTAACGTTGGAAAATCGACACTGATTAATCGCATGATTGGTGAAGAGCGCGTGGTGGCATTTGATCTTCCTGGCACCACACGAGACAGTATTTTTGTTCCCTTTAAGCGGGATGGACAGGAGTACACGTTAATTGATACGGCAGGGGTTCGTCGTCGTAAAAATATTAAAGAAAAAATTGAAACATTCAGTATTATAAAAGCCATTGAAGCGATGGGGGACTCTCATGTCGTAATTTTGGTGATTGATGGTTCTGAAGGGCTGACCGATCAAGACTTAACGTTGTTGGGGTTGGCCATTGACTCGGGCAGAGGGTTGGTACTTGCGGTTAATAAGTGGGATAACTTAGATGCCGATCAACGTCAAAAAGTAAAACATGAGTTAAGTTTTAGACTCTCTTTTGCCGACTATGCCAAACAACACTTAATTTCGGCTCTACATGGTACGGGGGTTGGCGATCTATTTAAAACGGTCAATGCCGTACATTTAGCGGCCTTTAAGCGGGTCTCGACGTCAGATTTAAACCGTGTATTAGAGCAAGCGGTATTAGACCATCAACCACCGCTTATTTCAGGTCGTCGTATTAAATTACGCTATGCCCACTTAGGGGGACTCAACCCACCGAGAGTCATTGTGCATGGTAATCAAGTTGATAAACTCCCTCAGGCGTATGTACGCTATTTAATGAATGTGTTTCGTAAAGCATTTAAATGGGTTGGAACTCCTGTTTCAGTGGAGTTTAGAGCCACGGAAAACCCTTTTGAGGGTCGAAAAAACAAACAGTTACACCGCAAGAAAAGAGGCGGTGAAGACGATCAATTTCAAGCGAAGAAAAAGAAAAAACAAGCCAAGCGCCGTTAATAAATTTATCGTTAAGATTTTTCCCCCTCTCTCTTTGAGCAACATGTTTATAAGAGAGGGGGGCTATATTTTCTTTCCCCCTTCTGTGATAAAAAATTAGGTCAATCATGAGTCAGAATCCAATGAAACGTATTCGAGAAATTCCCTATAACTACACCTCTTTTTCAGATAAAGAGATTGTGTTACGTTTTTTAGGTGAGTCGTGTTGGCAGGCGATTCAATCACTACGAGAGTCTCGTAATACAGGTCGTTCTGCTCGAATGATTTTTGAAGTATTAGGGGATATGTGGGTGATCTCCCGTAATCCCTACATTCAAAATGACTTAATCGAAAACCCTAAGCGACGTAAAGCGTTAATTGAGGCGTTAAACCACCGTTTAAAAGAGGTCGAAAAGCGCCTCAATGGTAATGAAGTTGCGGCACAATTGTTGCAGTCGGTACAAGAAGCGGTAGATGTTTTTTCGGAATGGTTTCCTGAGCAGGTGCATTTAAGAGCGAAAGTAAAAAAACGTTTTAAGAAAATCAGTCGTGAAGACAATATTGATTTTAGTGGTTTGGCGAGAGTCTCTCATGCCACGGATGCCACAGATTGGCGTGTTGAATTGCCGCTGGTGGTCTTAACCCCTGATACCGAGCAAGAAGTGATTGAGATGGTTCAAGCCTGTATTGATCTTGAGCTTACTATTATTCCACGAGGTGGAGGAACGGGCTATACCGGGGGTGCGATTCCATTGCATCAACTGACGGCCGTCATTAATACCGAAAAATTAGAGTATTTAGGGCTGGTTGAGCAGGTCGAGTTGCCACAAATCGGTAAAGTAGCGACGGTAAAAACAGGAGCTGGCGTGGTGACACGCCGTGTTTCTGAACAGGCTGAGCGTGCTGGGTATGTTTTTGCGGTGGATCCTACCTCGCAAGATGCTTCTACGATTGGTGGCAATATCTCGATGAATGCGGGGGGGAAAAAAGCGGTTCTTTGGGGAACGACGCTGGATAATCTTGCCTCTTGGAGAATGGTTACGCCGGATGCTCAGTGGCTTGAAGTGGAACGTGTTAATCATAATTTAGGCAAGTTGCAAGACCAAAAAACGGTTATTTTTGATATTCGTCGTTTTGAAAAACAGGGTAAAAACCAAATTGGGGAAACCCAACGCCTGGAAATTCCAGGCTCTGCTTTTCGACAAGCGGGCTTAGGAAAGGATGTAACCGATAAATTTTTAAGCGGTTTACCAGGGATTCAAAAAGAGGGTTGTGATGGCTTAATCACCTCCAGTCGTTTTATTGTGCATCGTATGCCGAGTCATACTCGTACCGTTTGTCTTGAGTTCTTCGGAACCGATTTAAGTTTGGCGGTGCCTGCGATTGAAGAGATTATTGACTACGTTGAGTCTAAGAAAAAAGAGGGTATTTTACTTGCAGGCTTAGAGCATTTAGACGATCGCTATATTCGTGCGGTGAAATACAACACCAAAGCCAATCGCAAAGAGTTACCAAAAATGATTCTATTGGCGGATATTTGTGGTGAAAATGGCTTTGAAGTGGCAAAAACCTGTACCGATATTGTTGAGCTAGCCAACCAACGCGATGCTGAAGGTTTTATTGCGGTTTCGGATGACGCACGTAAACGGTTTTGGTTGGATCGCTCTCGAACGGCGGCGATCTCTTCACACACCAATGCCTTTAAAATTAATGAAGATGTGGTAATTCCACTTAAAAAACTCAATGAGTACAATCGTGAAATTGAAAAAATTAATATTGAGATGTCGATTAAAAATAAACTCGATATTTTAGCCGCCTATGAACGCTACTTTTCAGGTGATATTGCGGAATTTAATCAAGAAGATGATTTTGAAGATGCACAGGGACCGACCGCCTTTTTTAAAGATAAAGTGACGTCAACCTTAACCCATTTACAGACGGTTCGTACGCGCTGGACAACACTACTGGCAAATTTAGATAAGCCCGCAATGGATTATTTAACCCTGATTCCAGAAGCAAACCTTGAAAAGACTCAATCTGACGATACGATTTTAAACCTCTTTTTAAGACGCGAAATTTTGGTTTCGGCTCGTCAAGAGGTGAAGCAGTTTATGCATGACACCTTTATGGGGCATGATTTTGAACCCATGTTGGCGCGATTGGATGAGTTGCATGCTGAATTGCGTAGCGCACGTTTGTTTGTGGCGCTGCACATGCATGCAGGTGATGGCAATATTCACACCAATATTCCCGTACATTCGGGTAATTACGAGATGGTGCATTTGGCCGAAACGTTGGTGGATCGCATTATGCAAATCGCCAAACGTTTGGGTGGAGTCATTTCGGGTGAGCATGGCATTGGTTTGACCAAGTATCAGTACTTGGATGCCGATAAAGTTGAGCGGTTTGTTGCGTATAAAAATCAAGTGGATCCAAACGGAGTGTTTAACAAAGGTAAGTTAATGCCCGGTTCCAGTTTGGATAATGCCTATACGCCGTCGTTAAGTTTGGTGAATCAAGAAGCGATTATTTTAGAAGCCAGTGAGTTGGATGAGCTGAATAATGACATAAAAGATTGTTTACGTTGTGGTAAATGTAAGCCGGTTTGTCAAACGCATATCCCAAGAGCAAATTTACTGTACTCACCTCGCAATAAAATTTTAGCGACAGGACAGATGATTGAAGCCTTCTTGTACGAAGAGCAAACACGTCGGGGGATCTCATTACAACATTTTGAAGCGATGAATGATGTGGCGGATCACTGTACGACCTGCCATAAGTGTGAAGCACCTTGCCCTGTGGATATCGATTTTGGGGATGTGTCGATTCGAATGAAAAACATTTTGACCAATATGGGGCAGAAACGTTCGTCGATTATGATTAAGTTGGCACTATTTTTCTTAAATGCCAAAAACCCCGTATTAATTAAAGTCCTCAGAAAAACCATGATCGGTTGGAGTGCCACTGGGATCACCCTTGCACATAAGCTCGCCAAAACATTTGGATTACTGGGTAAGGCCTCTGCGATTCCACCAAAATCGTCTAAAATTGCGCCAGTACAGCAACAGGTCATTAACTTTGTACGTAAACCACTGAATACGGGGCCAAATCAACCCACCTTGCGTGCCGTGTTAGGGCTTGAAGATGCGAATATTGTTCCGATTATTAGTCATCCAAAGAAAGTAACAGACGATTCCGATGCGGTCTTTTATTTTCCTGGTTGTGGTTCTGAAAGACTATTCAGTGATATTGGGCTGGCGACGATTGCCATGTTATCGGAAGCGGGTGCAAGAACGGTATTACCGCCTGGCTACTTATGTTGTGGTTACCCTCAAACAGCCGCAGGACAAGCAGATAAAGGCGAACAAATTACCGCTGAAAACCGTGCTTTGTTTCACCGTGTTGCCAATACTCTTAATTATTTGGACATTAAAACCGTGATTGTCTCGTGCGGTACCTGTATGGATCAGTTATTAAAATATGAGTTTGGGCGAATTTTTCCAGATTGCCGTTTATTGGATATTCATGAGTACTTGCAAGAGAAAGGCTTATCGCTGGATTCAGCAACCGGAGTAAAGTATTTATACCATGCGCCTTGTCATGATCCAATGAAGCTTCAAGATGGGACTCAGGTCACTAAAGAGCTGCTTAAAACAGACGATGTCTTGCTCTCTGATCGTTGCTGCAGTGAAGCAGGGACGCTGGCAACCGCACGACCGGATATTGCCACCCAGTTACGCTTTAGAAAGCGCATTGAACTGAAAAAAGGGATTGAAGATCTAACAGGAGAGTCCAGTGGTGCAAAAATAAAGGATGGTAGTGTGAAGATACTCACCTCGTGTCCTGCGTGTCAGCAAGGGTTAAACCGTTATGAAGGCGAAACAGGCCTGAAAACCGATTACATTGTGGTCGAGATGGTTAAAAATGTATTAGGGGATCAATGGCAGAAGACGTTTGTTGAGACGATTAAGGAGGGGGGGGTAGAAAAAGTTTTACTGTAAGAACTCTTATTCTTTAGAAACAAAAAAGGCGCTTTTAAAAGCGCCTTTTTTATTGAATCGTTTTTTTTATTTAGTCGGTTGTGCCGCATAAAAAGCAGCAAGCTCTTTAATGTCGGCATCTGTTAGGCTTTTTGCGAATGGCGCCATGGTTGCATCCTTACGGTACCCTTCACGGAAGTCCTTAAGCTGCTTCTCAATGTAAGCGGCATGTTGACCTGCAAGGTTAGGGAAGTTTGGTACCACGCTATTACCGTCTGCACCATGACAGCCAGAACAAGAAGCCGCAGAAGCGGGTGCCGCATGTGTTGAACCTGCTGAATAAGCGGATGCTGAAAATAGAAGTGTGGCAGTAATTGATGCAATAAATAGTTTTTTCATAATGGTTACACTCATTGTTTTAAGAATATATTTTAACTTCACCATTCTAAAGGGTTATCTGCGGTAAAAGCAAGAACAGTAGGCAAAAAAAAACCGTCAATCAATGACGGTTTTTTCGAATCCTTCTAATAAATTATAGAGAGGATGTATAGGCTGCAATGTTTGCAATATCTGAATCAGAAAGACCGGTGGCCATAGGCGCCATCATAGAGGTCATTGGTCCCATCTGTTTTCCAGCCTTATAGTCATTTAATTTTTGAACGATATCTGCAGCTGGCTGACCCGCTAATTTAGGACCGACCCCTCCTTCTCCATTAGCACCGTGACAACCAACACAGGTTGAATAAGCAGATTTACCTGCGGTGATATCACCCGCTTGAGAGGTGGTACCTAAAGTCATTAATCCTGCCACTGCGAGTGCAATCATTGTATTTTTCATAATATTTGTAATCTCTTTTTTGATTAAGAATAAGTTTTACAATTGACATTTAAAGCTAGATTACTGATAAAGGCAAATAGAATAAATTTATTGGGTAAAAAAAAACCGCCGAAATGGCGGTTTTTTTTAAAGAAACTTTTAATAAATTATGCTCCAAAAAATTTGGTACATAGTTTATCTTAAAGCTTTCTTTGCGCTTCTATAACAATTATAGAGAAGCGGTATACGCGGCAATGTTTTCAATGTCAGCATCAGAAAGACCTGCGGCCATTGGTGCCATCATTGAAGTCATTGGACCAACTTGTTTGCCAGCCTTGTAGTCGCGTAGTTTTTGAGCTACATCTGTTTTACCTGCTAGCTTAGGACCCACACCACCTTCACCGTTTGCACCGTGGCAACCAACACAAGTTGAGTAAGCCGCTTTACCTGCAGCTGCATCACCCGCTTGAGCAGCGGCACCAAAAGTAACTAATCCAGCCGCAGCTAGAGCAATAATTGTATTTTTCATAATGTACTCTCCTAAAGCACTATTTAAATAGTATAGGGTTTAACCCTGGGTGCTATTACAGACGAAAAGCAATTTGGAGTCAAGATTGAATATTGGAGTGATTTGGAATATTTTAACCAAGGTTATGGCAACTCTTAAGATACTGTGGAGAGTTTTGATGGATGGCGAATAAAACCTGCTGAAAGTCTCATTTTAGTTGTGTTTTAGAATGAAAAGTTTACTCTTTAAGCTAAAAAATAGCATTAAGTGGTTAAAAGTCATTAAAGATTATTAAATTTAGTTGAAGGGGGGAGAATTTCGTGATTTTCAGCAAAAAAGGGTTGCTCTCACTAAAAAAACTAATAAGGGTATTAGCAATATGATATTTGTTCGGTTATGGCTCGTTGTTTTGGTATTAACGGCGTTGAGTTGGGTTGTGTTAAAGCTCGTTAGAAAGCCTTTGCACATCGGTTGGATTTTTCTGTTTTGGGTAGTGACTCTGTTTGGATTGGCGGTGTTACTTTATGGAGGGTCGGTTTGGTTGGCTGGTGTTTAATGATTTACTCTAATTTAGCGCCATAAAAAAAGAGGGCAAATGCCCTCTTTTTTATGGCTATGAGTTTTTTTATATCATAGACCAGAAACATAAGCTGCTAGATTATGAACTTCTGTTTCGGTCAGTCCTTGTGCCATGGGTGCCATCATTGAGGTCATCGGCCCTCTTTTTTTGCCTGCACGGTACTCTGTTAATTTACGAACAATCTCTTCTGCAGACTGTCCAGCTAACTTAGGGCCTACCATGCCTTCTGCATTGCTCCCATGGCAACCTACACAAGTGGCTTTAAATTTATATTTTCCTGCAATAGGGTCGCCTGCAGCAAGCGTTGTAGTTGCCATCGTCATTAGGCCGGCTGAAAATAGTGCAATTAGAGTTTTTTGCATAATGTCCTCTCTAAGGGTAAGGGGTTTAGGGGGAAAAGACTATCTTAGACGAGGTTAAATATGAGTGCAATGGATTTCTATCAGAGGTTCAGTGTTCTGGCTCGTTTTTAAAATCCGTTAATAGTCGCTGAAAACTCTGATAGCGACTGACAGCAATATCGCCCTCTTCAACGGCACTTTTTATGGCACAGTGTGGCTCAATGCTGTGGGTGCAGTTGTTGTATTTACATTGCCCTAAATAGGGTGAAAAGTCAGGATAGTAACTTTCCAGCTCGCTTAAAGAGCAGGGGGTTGGGCTAAATTGGCGAATACCTGGGGAGTCAATGAGATTACCACTGTATGGCTTGGAGGGGTCAAGTGATGGCAGGTGGTATAGAATGCTGTTGGTGGTGGTGTGTTTTCCTAAGCCTGTGGCATCGGACAGGGTGCCGACTCGAATGTGGAGGTCTGGAATGAGCGCATTAATTAAAGAGGACTTCCCTGCGCCCGATGGTCCAACAAACACACTATTTTTACCGTCCATAAAGGCGCGTAGGTCTTCTAAGCCAGCATTGGAAACCGTCGATGCGGGCAGTAGTTCAATGTCCATGGCTGCATACGGCTCTAACAACGCGGCAATATCTTCCCAGTCCTCTTCACCAGAGAGCAGGTCTACTTTATTAATTACAATAATGGCGGGTAGATCAAGCTGGTTAGCGGCGACCAAATAGCGGTCAATCATATCAGGGTGAATTCCGGGGAGTACGGGCATAACAATACCAATAAAATCAATATTGGCGGCAATCATTCGAGTTTGCCCCCGAAACCCTGGGCGACTGAGTTCGTGTTTTCTAGGCAAGACGCTAATCACCACGCCAGTATGTTCTTCAATATCGGTTTGCCAGATAACTTGATCACCGGCAACGAGCTTCCCTAAGTGTTGTCGGATGGCACAACGATAGTGTTCACCTGTTTCAGACTCTACCAACACACGTTTACCAAAGCTGGTGATGACTAACCCTGTTTGCTCTTCGCCAAGTTGTGTATTGTTTGATAAGGGGGGGGAAGAGATTTTTTCAACTGTTCTTTTTTGAATCTGCTCATCGACTCGACGCTTTTGTTGTTGGGTTAATTTACGTTTTGCCATGGTATTTAATGGTTCCTAGCGTGGAGGGTGGAGTAG
>JALSJT010000183.1 GCA_026989175.1 Thiomicrorhabdus sp.
CCCTACAGCCCCCTCAATCAACGTGACTTTTGAACCCTTTTTCAAATTTTCTCCCCCCCCTATAATCAAACTAAATCCATTGGACAAACCATTCTGTCTTGGTTATCGTATTGTTTTCCCCCTTAAAAGTCCAACCGCCATGTCCGCACCCAAAACCCTGATCATCGACGATGCGATTCCCTACGCTCAAGAAATTTTTTCACACTTAGGAAACGTCATCACCGTTCCCGGAAAAGAGATAAACGCTCAAACCGTTCAACATGCCGATGCCCTGATCGTTCGCTCACGCACCCAAGTCAATCAAGCACTGCTTGAAAACAGTGCCGTGCAATTTGTCGGCAGCACCGTGGTTGGCTTAGACCACATTGACCAAGCTTACTTGCAACAACGCAACATCCCTTTTTACTCCGCTCAAGGGTGCAACGCCAACTCCGTCGCCGAATTTATTATCACCGCCCTATTTGATCTCGCAGAGCACTTTCAATTTGAGTTAACCAAAAAAACACTGGGCATTGTTGGTGTAGGGCATGTTGGAAGATTAGTACACCAAAAAGCCAGTGCACTAGGGATTCACTGTTTACTAAACGATCCTCCAAGAGCGCGTACTGAAAAGGGGGGGGGAGAAAATAGTCAAAACAAATTTGTGTCACTCGACACCTGCTTAACCGCCGATATCATCACCTTTCACACCCCCTTAACCACCTGCGGAGAAGACGCAACCTTAGACCTACTCTCTGCCGAGCGATTAAAAAAGATTCAACCACAGCAAATACTCATTAACGCCGCACGGGGTGGCATCATCAACGAACAAGCGTGGCAACAGACCCAAACCCTAGCCAATGTCATCGACTGCTGGGAGAGTGAACCCAACATTTCAGAATCACTCTACCAAACTGCCTACCTCGCCACGCCACACATAGCAGGTCACTCGCTCGAAGCCAAGGTCGCAGGCAGTGAAATGGTCTATCACGCCCTCTGTAAGGCATGGGAAATCGCACCCAAAAATGATTGGAAAAAATTTCTCCCCCCCCCTCCTAAGCCTATCCACTTAACAGAGCAAGCAACGCTGCAACAAACCTTACAACAAACGCTACAACAGCTCTTTACACAAACTCACAACATACACCAAGACGATCAAGCCATTCGTGCCAACAACCTAAAAGCCGTACACCAAAAATACGAACACTACCGCAGAAACTACCCCATCTACCGAGAGTGGCACTGCCATACTATCAACACAAACCACAATCAGACACTAAACAAGCTACTACAAAAACTTAATTTCAAGATCAAACCCAATGATTAGAGACCTTACAGCTTGACACCTACTGACTCAAAACTTTCATAAAACGAGACTTTTCTCCCCCCCTCTTTTGTCGTACTATGTCCAAAACGTTAAAAATCGACAGAGGTGTACCGTATGGCAAATGTTTTAATTGCAGGATGTGGCGACATTGGGTGTTTACTGGGCTCTCAACTTGCTGAGCAAGGGCATCAGGTATTTGGTTTGCGCCGTAATGTGGATGCGTTGCCCGATTGCATTCAGCCGGTTCAAGCAAACTTAACCACCCCCGTTGAGAACTTACCGCTCAATATAGAGTATGTATTTTACATGGCCTCAGCGGGTAAATATAAGGACTCGGCCTATTATCAAGCGTATGTTCAAGGGCTGAAAAACTTAATTTCTGCGTTAGAGACCCATCCTGTTAAAAAATTATTTTTTATCTCGAGTAGTTCGGTGTTTGGTCAGAGCGAGGGGGAAAAGGTGGACGAGTCCAGCCCAACGGATGACAGTATTTTCTCAACCAAACGCTTATTGGAAGGTGAAGAGGTTGCGTTAAACAGTAAATTGAATGCAACGGTGGTTCGTTTTGGGGGGATTTATGGTCCTGGAAGAACCCATTTAATTGACCTCATTCAAGAGGGTAAAGCCCACTGTATGGAAGATGTTTGGAGCAATCGAATTCACTCTGAAGATTGTGCCGGAATGTTGAGCCATTTATTAGCCTGTTATGAGCAAGACCCCAGCAGTGTCGATTCGCTCTATGTTGGGGTGGATAACGAACCAACACTCTCTTGTGAAATTTACGACTGGCTGGCGGAACAACTTTCCGCTCCCGAAGCGGATCGAAAAGAGCCTTCTGAAGCCTCGCGGCTCATGCGTAGCAATAAGCGAATTTCGAATGCAAAAATCCGCGCAACGGGCTACACCTTTAAATACCCTACTTATAAAGAGGGGTATTTGGCGTTACTCCCTTAGAGACCTTTGCACGTGAGAAGTGCGAGAGAAAAAAGAGAGGAAATCTGGCTGGTTGAGGCGGAAATCACAGGGAATAACCCAGACTCCCCCTCTCTTTAGCACGCTCAATTCACCTTGGTCCGTGTATCCTTTCGTGCAAAGCTCTCAATTTAAATATCGCTGTAATTCCATAGGGCTCATGGTCAAAAAACGCTTTTGCGTGATCCAGCCTAATATCAATAAACTGCCCGCGCCTAATAACAAACTTAACGCCCAAAGTTCAGGATGCCATTGCCAGCCCATTTTAAAGAAAAACACACTCACCATGCCACTTGCCAGTTGTGCAAAACTCGCCGCTAATAAACCTGCTAACCCGCCTAATAAAGCAAATTCCATTAATCCCATCTTAACCAGTGTGGCTTGGCTGGCTCCTAGCGTTCGTAGCAACAACCAACCTTGTACGCGTCCCTGTTGGCTTGCCAGTGTTGCCGTTAATAAGACTAAAATACTGCTTAACAATGTAAAACCATACAGCCCCGTTACCGCCCAACTGGCTTGTGCCATAATTTGTTGCACTTGCTGCATAATCGCACTCACGTCAATTAACAGCACCCCGGGTACCGCTTCATTTAAGGCTTGCGCAATGACGGTATAGTCTTGCGAGTTTTCCAAATGGAAATTACCGATATAACTGATTGGCAACTGTTTGGCATAATCGAGTGGCAGAATAAAAAAGAAATTGAGTTCAAAACTTTGCCAGACCACTTCCCGAATAGACGTGACAGGCAATTCTACTGGTTTGCCAATAAAGTCGAAGGTCAGCACGTCGCCTAATTTAATGTCAAACAGTTCAGCCATGCCTTGTTCAATGGAAACACCCTGCTCAATGCGACTGCCTTCTGAGCTGAACAATAAAAGGTTATGCATTGGAATGGTGGGCAACAATGCAATATTGGCTTCCCTTTCTAACAATCTTCGTGCGCGATTACTCTCTTGATCTTCTGGTAACAAACGTTCACCATTTTTTGCCTGTAAACGTCCTCTGGCCATGGCAACGACGGTTGGATTTAAATCCAACGCGTTCAAGATGGACTCTGTTTGCTCTTTCTGATCAGGCTGTATATTCATCAAAAAGGTATTTGGGGTGTTGGGCGCTAAAGAGGTTTGCCATTGGCTCAGCAAGTCTTGACGAACAAACGTCATTAAAATCAATACAAACAACACCAAACCAAATGAGATCAGCTGAATTTGTAGCAGATCAGGCGCTCTTTGTAAGCTGGAAAGAGTGATTCTTAACCAACCCGAACTGTGCGGTTGCCAAAAACGAATGGCTTGCCATAAAGCAAACGCGGCCAAATAAAAACAGCCTCCAACAATCAATAAGCCTGCCAGTACCCAAGGTAGTTTTTCAAGACCAATTAAACTCCAAACCAATAGCCCTAAAAACACCAACCCAAACCAACTGTCGCGTAGCTTGCCTGTTTTAGGCACCACTTTAAGCACTTGCATGGGTACAATATTAACCACCTTTCGATAGGCTGGCCAAGCAAATCCCCACAATACCAAACCGCCAGTTAAGCCTCCTAATAATAGCGCTGGCCAACTTGGTACTTGAACCAATGATTGAAAATGATCTGCCAACCAAGGTTGTATGACTAAAAAAATCAACCAACCTAACCCCACACCTAAGGCACTGCCTAACCCTGCTAACCCCGATAACTGCCAAGCAAATAACTGCCTTATTTGAGACTGACTGGCACCAAACGCACGCATTAACGCGATCGAGTTTTGCCATGCTTTTAAATAAAAACGACTGGCGATCAAAATAGACAACCCTGCCACAATCACAGCTGATAACGCCGCTAACTGTAAAAATAGCGTCGCAGTTTCCATGGTTTTTTGTAAATCGTCTGAAGGCGCTTCTGCCGATAAAATATTCCATGCAGGATTGTGTTGCTGACGAACCTCGGTTAACCAAGCTTGCACCTGACGATGATCCCCCGCTACACTCAGCTCATAAGTGGCTCGGCTGCCTTCGCCGACTAACTGTGTGGCGGATAAATCTTGCAAACGCATCATCACTTCTGGCGCAAAGGCATTAAGCCCCTGTAACGCGTTAGGCTGATGCACCCCTGCAATGTGCAAGGTCAACTGCCCCACCTGTAACTGCTGAGCCTGAGGCATAAGGTGACTCAATTTTGGTTCAATGCTAATTTGATGTTCGGTAAGGCTGGGGGCTAAAGAGGACTTTACATTTTGAGCAACGAGTAGGTTGTCTCCTCGCAAAGGATAGTTGGGCGAAACGGCTTTAAGTTTTACCAACTGAAAATCTTGCGAACTTGTCGCCTGTACCATCGTCACCAAACTGACCGATTCTGCACTGTACAAATCCAGTGTTTTTGCCAGTTGTTGCCATTCGGCTTCAATAGGGCGACTGCTGCGTAATACGCCATCGGCACCTAAAGCGGTGGCGGCTTGCCGGTGCATGCTTTGCTCTACCGTCTCGGACAATAAACTTACAAACGTTACCGTCATACTGGCCATTGCAACCGCCAACAACAACCAGAGCCAATCGCCTTTTTTTAGCCCTCTAAATAACCATTTAATTGCTGTCCACATCGTAGTTTGTATTCGGGTTGTTTGCATCACAGACTCTTCGCTCTTTTTACATTGCTTGCTTTGAGATATTTACGGGTTAAATAACTCCAACTTGCCTTGCACTAAAAGCCACTGCTGTTGACACTGCTGGGCAAAACTTAAATCATGAGTCACTAAAATAAGTGTGGTTTGTTTATCTTGTTGCAAGCTAAACAATAACTGTTGGATCTGTCCTGCCGTGGTTTCATCCAAATTACCGGTTGGCTCATCCACAAATAAAATTTTAGGCTCTGTCACAAAAGCACGTGCAAGGGCGACTCTTTGTTGTTCGCCTCCGGACAGTTCTGCGGGTCTATGCTGTAGTCGATGCGACAGACCCACTTTGTCTAATGCGGCTAAGGCTCTGTTTTTGGCACCGCTCATTTGAAATAACTCTAACGGCATTAAGACATTTTCAAGTGCGGTCATGGTCGGCATTAACTGAAAATTTTGAAACACAAAGCCCACTTGACGCGCCCGTACTGCTGCTCGTTCGTCTTCAGTTAACTCATTGAGTGATTGCCCCAATAAACACACCTCTCCCGAGTTGGGCAGTGCCAACCCCGCCATTAAAGACAATAAGGTCGATTTACCCGAACCTGAACGTCCAACAATCGCCACACTCTGTTGCGACTGGACGCTTAAGTTGCAATCTTTTAAGATAACCAACTCATCTCCATCGGTAGGCACGGCATAATGAAGGTTTCGCAATTGCAATACGGGTTTCATGCTTTTTTCCTTTCTCAATGTTCGTTGCAACGTTTATTGCAACCTGCATATTGGTTAATCATTCCCATTCTACTCATTTCCAGTTTCCAAGTTCAGGCAAAACCTGTTTTGTTGGTTATGGGCGATAGTTTAAGTGCCGCTTATGGCATGAATCAGGAGCAAGGTTGGGTCTCCTTACTGGCTCAAAAACCTACAATGCAACCTATTCAAGTGATTAATGCCAGTCTTTCAGGCGAAACCACCTCGGGAGGAAAGCAACGCCTAAAAGCGTTAATAGCAAAACATCAGCCTAGATGGCTCATTTTAGAACTAGGAGCCAATGATGCGTTAAGAGGACAAAATTTAAAACACTCGCAACAAAACTTACAAGAGATGATTAACGCCTGTCAAGCACCAAAATGCCATTCACTTTTATTAGGCATTCGTTTGCCGACGAATTATGGACCCGCTTATGATTTGGCGTTACAAAGAATGTATCAACAATTGGCAGAGCACAATACCCTGTTATTTGATCCGTTTTTTTTAGAAGATATCGTGTTGGATAGCAAGCTAATGCAAGCAGATGCCCTACACCCTAATGCCGCGGCACAGCCGCTAATTTTGCAACGAATGTGGCCAAACATACAAAAACTGGTATTGATGCCCGACATAAAAACACCCTAAGCACATGAGTTTTAATCACTTTTTGGCGTTTTTCTGGGTTCAACGATCTCCCCTTCAATCACATCAGAAGGCAATTTTTTACGTTCGGGTTCAACGCCTTCGCTCCACTCCCCCTCGTAATAGTCACCCTGCTGGTTTTTATAACGAAACTGCGCTTTAGAAGCCATGCCTTTTAAACTTTGGGCAATCAAGAATTGACGCACAAATGGAATTAAGAATAGAAAGCCTATACTGTCGCTGATGAGCCCCGGAAAAAACAGAAAGACACCGCCTAAAAAAACGAACACGCCTTCCATCACTTCGGTTTGCGGTGGACGACCTTCCGCCATGGCCTGCTGGGCTTTTTGCATAATCGCCAAGCCTTGCGCACGCATTAAGGCGATCCCCACCACGGCCGTCAAAATGGTTAATAAAACGGTTGGCAGTGCTCCAATCACATCGCCGAGCTGAATCAAAAAATAGAGTTCAATCAGTGGAACAATAAATAACAGTAGAAATAAAATACGCATAAAGCGGTTCTCTTAAAGGGTGAACAAATAGTGACAAGTCTATGACAAAGCAAACTGACCTATCGACAAAATTATTATAGAATGGCCTACTACTAGGAGGCTGTCCGAGAACTAAAAACCGACTGCAAACCCCATAGACATCATAATCTGAATTTATCAAAGTCGTTAAATAGCCGTCTATTCGCCTCTTTTGATAAATCCAGCTTATAACGTTTCTGTGGTTTTTGTTACGATTCTAGTTCTCGGACAACCTCCTAGAGACCTTTACACGAAAGGATGCACAGATAAAAAAGGCTGAAATACGCCTGATTTTTGTTGAAAACCTTGCGAATACCTAGGTATTCCCTGCGATTTCCGCCTCAATCAGCCAAATTTCATCTCTTTTTTCTCTTGCGCCCCTCTCGTGTAAAGGTCTCTATTTAAAATAACATATACTTTATTATGCTTTATTATGAGGGTAAATCCTCTATTTTCAATGAGAACTTAAAATGATTCAAATCCAAACCTTGATTAAAAACCTCTTCACACCTTTTTTAATCCTATTTCTCTTTTTAAGTCTCTCGACGACCAGTCATGCCAATGCTGACCTATTAAAAGTGGAGGAGGCGTTTCAACTCAAAACACCTGTGGTTGAAAATCAACAAATCATTATTAAGTGGGAAATTGCAAACGACTACTATCTGTATCGAGATAAAATCACCTTAACATCAGATGATTTAAACGTCGAGTCCGCCCTTTACGGTAAAGCCGAACGTGTAGATGATCCGCTATTTGGCAAAACGGATGTCTATAAAAATCACGCCGAAATTAAAATTCCTTATGCCGCCGATTTAGCCTCAAAAACAGTCTCTCTCTCCATTAAATACCAAGGGTGTGCGGCGATTTTAGGCGTTTGTTACCCGCCACAAACGAAAACCTTTACTCTTGATTTACCTGCCAACGGCAGCAGTGCAAAAGAGGAGAATAGTGGCGGACTGTTTGGTTCTTTAGCGGCATTAAATGACCTGTTCACGTCAAATACCAGTCAACCCGAACTGCTTCCAGTAGACCAAGCCTTTCAGTTTTCACATAAGATCAATGCTCTGGGGCAGTTAGAGTTCAGTTGGCTGGTCACCGATGACTATCACCTTTACCAAGATAAATTTAAGGTTAAAGTCACCGAGGGGCAAGCTAAAATAGGCCCATTAAATTTACCCCCCGCCATCACAGTAGACGACCCTGTTTTTGGCATTACAGATGTCTATCACGGACAATTCAGCGCCACCTTACCCATTACAGACATCACCAGTGATCGTATCTCTATTGAAGTAAGCTACCAAGGCTGTTCGGTCAGCATGGGAGTCTGTTATCCGCCGACCAAACAAGTGATTGTAGTCACTCAAGATAGCCTTGATACTGCGGCACAACAGGTAAGCTCGACCACAAATATTCCCGTCACACCGGTGAGCAGTACAGTTCAAAACGAGGAGTTCTCCGAAACGGATCTCATTACCAACACCCTTAAAAATAACAGCCTATGGATTGTGATCGGTACCTTTTTTATCTTTGGGTTACTACTCTCATTCACCCCTTGCGTCTTCCCGATGATTCCCATTTTATCGAGCATTATTGTTGGACAAGGTCACCACCTCACCACCCGACGTGCATTTATTATGTCACTGGTATACGTTTTGGCGATGGCATTAACGTACACCTTTGCAGGTGTCTTGGCGGGGTTATTTGGACAGAATCTCCAAGCGACCTTCCAAAACCCGTGGGTTATTGGAACCTTTAGTTTCCTCTTTATCTTGTTGGCGCTCTCGATGTTTGGCTTTTACGAACTGCAACTGCCTGCCCGTTTACAATCCAAACTCACGCAATATTCCAACAAACAAAAAGGCGGCACCTTAACGGGCGTTGCCATTATGGGCTTTTTATCGGCACTCATCGTTGGCCCTTGTATGGCACCGCCTTTAGCGGGCGCGCTCATCTACATTGGTCAAACAGGCGATGCCTTTTTAGGTGGTATGGCGCTGTTTGCGATGAGTATAGGAATGGGCTTGCCACTGATTATCATCGGAACCTCTTCCGCCAAATTTATGCCACGTGCGGGTGCTTGGATGGAGAAAGTCAAAGCCTTCTTTGGTGTGATGCTTATTGCGGTGGCGATTTGGATGCTGGAACGTATCTTACCCGTTGAACTCACCATGATTAACTGGGCGATTCTTTTTATTGTCACCGCCGTTTACATGGGTGCATTTGAGTCAACCCATGAAAAAACCGGCTGGTTCAAACTTGCGAAAGGGTTAGGAATTGTCCTGTTCTTATACGGTCTGATGATCTTGATTGGTCTTCTCGGTGGTAGTAAAGACGTATATCAACCGCTTAAAACCTTTCAAGGCAGTGCCAATGCCGCACAAGTTCAAAGTACTAAAATGAACTTTACCATCATTAAAAGCATTGACGATTTAGAAGCTGAACTGGCGAAAGGCAATCCCGTCATGCTCGACTTTTATGCCGACTGGTGCATTAGCTGTAAAGAGATGGAGCGCCTAACCTTTAGCGATGCACAAGTGCAATTAGCACTCTCTGGCGTGACACTTCTTAAAGCAGATGTGACCAAAAACGATGCCATTGACATCGCCTTAATGCAACACTTTGGCATTGTTGGTCCCCCTGCTATTCTGTTTTTTAACCCTCAAGGAGAGGAGCAAAAAGCACAACGTGTAGTGGGCTTTAAATCGGCAGAAGCGTTTATGGGGAATATTGAACGGGCGTTTCGTTAACTCCTAACCCAAGCTTGCTATATTGAATACATTTGAATAAAATTGAATAATTATCGTAATTAACTTCGAGGAAAAACAAAATGAAAACGGTCACTATGCGCGTTGATGATGCCGTATATGAGATGATTAAACGGGCGGCAAATGGGCAAAAACGTAACATGTCTAACTTTATTGAGTTTGCGACTATTCAATACTTAACCTCTAATGAATATGTAGACAGTGCTGAAATGTCAGAGATTTTATCTGATAAA
>JALSJT010000184.1 GCA_026989175.1 Thiomicrorhabdus sp.
CATTTTTTTCAATAACTTGAAAGAAAGAGTTAAATCAACTTAATATGTTTTAATCGTTAATATTGAACAATCGCCTGTCAAGTTTTTTTTAGCTTATTCACCTTTTTATAAAAAAATAAAAAACTTGACTTTTAACAAGCCTATTTATGAATTTTTTAAAAAACAACAATTATTACCCGACCCCTTAAATAAGAACGCGATATGATATGTGAAATATACAATATAACCCTAAAGGTAAAGATTAAATGGCAAAAATACTTGGCATTGGCAATGCGGTTCTGGACACAATACTCACGGTTTCACATCACCCTAAAGAGAACCAAGAGCTTAGAGCCATTGCAAAAAGCATCTCAACGGGTGGCAACACCAATAATACGTTATACGTCTTAAAGCAGCTCGGACATGAAACCGCTATTTGTACCACTTTAGCCACTGACAGTGAAGCCAAGCAACTGCTTTCTGGTTTGAAAAAACGACAGATAAACACCGAATACATTCAAACCTTTATTCAAGGCCAAACCCCTCACTCCTTTATTACCATTAATAAAGAAAATGGCACTCGAACTATTATTCATTACCGTGACCTCGCTGAAGTGACCTTTGAGCATTTTGCAAAAATAGCGGTTGAAGCGTTTGACTGGTTGCACTTTGAAGGAAGGAATATTGAAAACCTCTCAGGCATGCTAAATATTGCCAAAACATTTCTTACCCATCAGCCAATCTCACTTGAAGTCGAAAAACCCAGAGAGGGAATTGAAGCGCTTTTTAACCAAGCCAGTCTACTTATTTTTTCACATCACTATGCCGTGGAAAAAGGATTTTCAAATGGGCTTGATCTGCTTCAACACATTCAAACAAGCACGCCAAATAGCAGGCTGGTTTGTACTTGGGGAGAAAAAGGGGTGTGGTTTGCTGATATTAACCAGCCGATTCAACATATAGCAGCAGAAGAAATTCACCCGGTTATAGATACATTAGGTGCTGGCGATACCTTTAATGCCGCGTTAATACACCACTTAGCCCTAGGAAAGTTGCTTAACGAAGCAGTAACCTCTGCCAACCATTTTGCCGCACAAAAATGTAAACAGCTTGGCTTAGATAACCTATTACAAACTTCGACACAACCTCAACCGATTGCGAATATTAAACAGCTCAGTACCGCTAAAACCTTGGTTGTTCATAGTAAACCCCACAATCAATCTATTGTACTTATCAAGCATCAAGAGAGCGTTAAAGCCTATGAAAATAACTGTCCTCATCAAAACATCCCCTTAGATGAAGCTTACAAAATTGATGTAAATCCCTTTCAGAAAACCCTTAAGTGCTCAGTACACGATGCATTTTTTAATATTGAAGATGGGCTTTGTGTTGATGGTCCCTGCTGGAATGAATCCCTTGCAACCGTGAAGATTACCATTGATGACCAAGGAAATATTTACTTGGTTTAGTCGATCTCCTTAGGAGAGGCGGCATAAAAAAGGGGTATTTATTAAAAAATAAATACCCCTTTTTCAACCCAGAAACAGTCTGTTTCAGAGATAAGTAAAAGCGTTCACTACTTTTTAACGAACTGACGTTGACGATACACTTCATAAACGGTAATACCGGTTGCAACAGAGACATTTAAACTCTCAACTACACCAACCATCGGAATAGCGGCAAGGTAATCACAAGCCTCTTTAGTTAAGCGTCTTAGTCCTGTGCCTTCTGCCCCCATGACAATACCGGTTGATCCTGTAAAGTCTTGATCGTATATCGTTTGCTCAGTATCGCCATCTAATCCCACCATCCACATGCCAGCTTGTTGCATCTCTTTTAAAGTACGCGTTAAGTTAGACACCACAATGAGCTTCACATTATCGGCAGCACCCGATGCCACTTTTCGTACCGTTGCATTCATTCCAACCGAATTATGCTTAGGGATAATCACCGCATCCGCACCAACAGCATCCGCAGTACGTAGCACCGCGCCTAGGTTATGCGGGTCTTGTACTTCATCCAAAAAGATAAACAGTGGATTCGTTGCCTTCTCCATGATATTCAACAGATCAGATTCATTTAAATCGGCCTGTTTCGCCACCAGTGCCATCACGCCTTGATGATTGCCATCAATCTTATTAAAAGCCGACTTCGCCACATACTCAGGCGAGAGACCAAGGCTCTTTGCATAGTCATACAGCGATTGTTGGCGATTATTTAAACGCCCCTTTACAAAAGAGAGTTGATAAACCAAATGTGGCGCTTGTTTAACAAACTTTTCAACCGCATGCAGTCCATAAATAACTTCTTGCTTCACGAGGATGCCTGATCTTTTGCAGGTGATTTTTTACCTTTACGGTAGTAACGCTTTTTACGAGGTCTTTTTTGCTCAGTAGACTCAGACTCGCCTTCTTGAACTTCAGGAGAATCTTCTCCCCCCTCTTCAGAAGGCGTTTCATCGGTAGAACCACCCGAGATAAAGCGTAAATCCACTTTACGATCATCCAGCTTTACCTGAGCCACTTGCACTCGAATACGGTCGCCTAAACGGTACACTTTACCAGTACGCTCGCCTTTCAAGCAGTGACGTGCATTATCGTAATGGAAGTAATCTTCACCTAACTCGGTAATATGCACTAAGCCTTCAACATAGAGCGGATCAATTTCAACAAACAGTCCAAAATTGGTGGCGGCGGTCACGACCGCGTCATACTCTTCGCCCAATCGGTGCGACAAGAATTCACACTTCAAGAAGGTAACGGCATCACGCGTCGCTTCATCGGCACGTCTTTCAGTATCTGAACAGTGCTGACCTAACTCTTGCATTTTCGCTTCGTCATACGCAAATCCTTCTGCGCCGACCTTCAACCATGCATGCTGAATCGCACGATGCACCAGTAAGTCTGGATAGCGACGAATAGGGGACGTAAAGTGCGTGTAGTGCTCATAATTCAGTCCAAAATGACCTTTATTATCCGGCTGATAAACCGCTTGATTCATACTGCGCAACAGTACCGTTTGCACCAAATGCTCATAAGGCTGACCTTGAATTTTTTCCATTACCGCCGCATAGTCATGTGCCGTTGGCTCATCACCGCCCTCCAAAGTCAGACCAAAGTCTTTTAAGAAGGTTCTAACATTCTTCAAACGCTCTTCAGTAGGCTTTTCATGTACTCGGTATACAATCGGAATTTTATGCCATTTTAAGTACCGTGCTGTGGCGACATTTGCCATCAACATACACTCTTCAATGAGTTTATGCGCATCGTTACGGAAAACAGGTACAATCTCTTTGATTTTACGATCTTCATCAAACACAATGCGCGTTTCAGTGGTATTAAACTCTAAAGCACCGCGCTCTTCACGCGCTTTTTGCAACACTTTATACAGTTCATGAAGGTCTTCTAAATGCGGAACCTGTTCAGCAAACTCCGTTCGATACTCGCTCTCAGAATCCGTCAAAATATCATTCACTTGATCATAGGTTAATCGAGCCTTAGAGTTCATCACCGCTTGATAGTATTGACTTCGCTCTAAACGGCCATGTTCATCAATCGCTAAATCCGCAACCATACACAAACGGTCAACGTGTGGATTTAATGAACACAAACCATCAGAGAGCTTAGAAGGCAACATTGGTACCACTCGCTGTGGGAAGTAGACCGAATTCCCACGTTTCAAGGCCTCTTTATCCAGTTCAGAACCGATTTTTACATAGTGAGAGACATCGGCAATGGCCACGACCAAACGCCAACCATTTTTACGACGTTTGGCAAAGACCGCATCATCAAAATCTTTAGTATCCGAACCATCAATGGTCACTAACTGCATGCTACGAAGGTCTTTACGCCCCTCTAAGTCCGCTTCCACCACTTTATCCGGAATTGCATCTAACTCTTTCAATAAGGGTTCTGGCCACTCATTTGGAATACCATACGCATGAATTGCCGCGTCAATTTCCATCCCTGGCGCCATATAGTCACCAACGACTTCAATGATTTTACCAATCGGACCAGAACGTAGCGTAGGCTGACTCAATATTTCAACTAAAACAACCTGCTCATCTTTTGCATCTAACAAACCATCTTTAGGTATAAAGATATCCTGTGTCAAACGATTATTATTTGGACGAACCCAAGACAAACCATTTTCGGAGGCTAAGCGTCCAAGCACCTGTTTGGTATTATGTTCAATCACTTCAATAATGGCACCCTCTTGGCGACCGCGTCGATCTTCACCAATCACCGAAGCGATGACGACATCACCATGAAGTGTTTTATGCATCTCTTTTTCAGAGAGAAAAAGATCTTTCCCCCCCTCTTCAGGCACTAAAAAACCATAACCATCAGGGTGTCCTAATACGCGCCCTTTAATTAAATCCATCTTTTTAAGCAGGCCAAATGCACCACGACGATTACGGATCAACTGACCATCTCGTACCATCGCTTTTAAACGGCGTGACAAGGCTTCATAACGCTCTTCGTCGTCTTCAGACACCTCAAGAATTTTAGCTATCTGATAAAGTCGTAATGGCTTCTGAGCCTCTTCTAACGCCTTTAAAATAAACTCTCTACTTGGAATAGGATTGTCATATTTTTCAGCTTCACGCTGTGCATGTGGGTCTTGCTGACCCGTTGTCGTTTCTGTAGTCACTCGATACCATCTAAGATTAAAAGCCCTTTTCCCCTTATCGAACATTCCAAATGATAAAGATGACAAAGCGCTGTATTTATAAAAATTGCGCGTATTATAACAAATAGTTAGCAAACTTTACGGGATTACAAAAAAATCAACCGCTTAACGCACCAAACATAAATATTTCCCTTAAAAAAGATACCTTTCATCCCGTATCTATTTTAAAATAAAATGCCTTAATAATAGACGTATTGGAAAATGGCTTGTTCTCCCAAAACCCATCGCTCAAAATAGTAGGGGCGACCTCTACATTTATCCTAGGACTCTTCCTAAGCCCCCCCTTGGCGGAACCCCGCTCCACGAAGCAACAAACAAATACCATCAAAAACTCACTCTCTGAACGCATCAACCAGCCCTTTATTGGGGACTTGGAGGAGATACGCAAACGCAGAGTGCTTAGAGTATTAGTAAGTTATAACGGTACCAATTTTTTTCACACCATTAAAGGTCAGAGAGGGTTAGAGCATGATCTCATTAAAGCCTATGAAAAATATTTAAATCGTGGCCCTCGAAAAGAGCGCTATCAAACACACGTTATTTTCTTAACACGCCCTTTCAACCAACTATTTGACGAATTGCTTGCAGGGCATGGCGACCTCATTGCCTCCGGACTCACCGTCACAGCAGAGCGAAAATATGCCTTTGACTTTACCGACCCTTACATTAAGAATGTCCAAGAGATATTGGTCTCCAATCAAAACAGTCCCGTAATTACTAAACTCGAAGATCTCTCCAATAAACAGATCATCGTCGTAGCAAACAGTAGCTATATCATACATATTGAACAGATGAACCAAGCCTTAGGGCGATTAGGACTTCCTGGTATTGAGATTATTCAAGCTGACCCTATTTTAGAAGCCGAAGACCTCTTAGAGATGGTAAATGCTGGGCTGTTTGAATACACCGTGGTCGATGACCATATTGCAAACATCTATCAACACGTCTATAAAAACCTCAACCTACAAAAAGAGATCATCTTTCACCATGGTGGTGAGATTGCTTGGGCATTAAATAAAAACCTACCCAACTTAAAACGCTCACTCAACACCTTTATCAACACCTACGCAAAACCAGGAAAATTCTTAGGCAACAGCATCTACCAAAAATACTATAAAAATCCTTTTTGGGTGAAAACGCCCCTCTCTCTTACCGCATTAGATGAAACCCCCTGCTTACAGTATTACTTTGAAAAATACGCTGAATTTTATGATTTTGATTGGTATTTAATTGCCTCACTGGCCTATCAAGAGTCTCGCTTTCAACAAAACCTAACCAGCAAAGCGAATGCCAAAGGCATTATGCAGATCAAGCGCTCTACGGCACGTTCCAAGGTGGTTAACATCCCCAACATAGACAACCTAGAAGATAACATCCATGCTGGCGTAAAATATCTCGCCTTCCTCCGAGATCACTATTTTGACAAACCCGAATATTCGAAAGAGGATCAAATCAATTTCTCCTTGGCTGCCTATAACGCAGGGCCCGGACGAATCCGAAGATTACAAAGAGAAGCTGAGGCGCGTGGGTTAAACCCCAATAAATGGTTTTATAATGTCGAGGTTATCGCTCGCCAAGACATTGGCTATGAAACGGTTAACTACGTCACACAAATTCAAAAACGAATGATTGGCCTTAAATCATCCATTACGCTCTCCAAAAACAAACTGCTTTTAAAGGAACAAAAAATCAACGATCACCAACAAAAAGCCATCAATGCCAATAAATCACTTTAAAAAGTACCCCGATTGAGACCTTTGCACGATAGGGTCACATATTTACGGCTTAGGGCGATAAACTCGCACATTTTCAAAGCCTGCATCTCTTAAATACTGTGCATGTAACTGACTCATCACCCCTTTCTCACAAAATAACAGATACTCTTGCTCTTGACTTAACCCTTTAAACCTCTGGTTAAGTTCATAAAAAGGAATAATCTCTACACGTTGCTCCAATACTAAAGGAGACGCGGCAACCTCCTCTTCTCGGCGAATATCAATCACCACCACTTCAGAAGGTACCTCACTCAATATTTCAACCGATTCAGCGGCATTCACATCGTCAATAATCGTGTGAACAGGAATCGTTACGGCTTGTTCAACCGCAGCATCAAGTACCGCATAATCAAAGCGAGCCGCCTCTTTTTCCATGCGCTTAAACGAGCCATTAATCACGGGATTCTTTGAGATCACACCACAATATTCAGGCATACTCTCTGCAAAATAGCGTGTCCCAATATCATCTGCAATACCCATAATCTCAGGCTTATTCATCATTGCTAGCGGGCGTAGTACCAATTTATCTGTTACTTGATCAATAATAGCTAAGTTCCGCAAGGTCTGACTACTCACTTGCGCGACACTCTCACCCGTCACCAACGCATCAATCCCCATCTCATCGGCCACTTTTTCCGACGCCATCAACATTAAACGCTTTAAGGTTACGCCCATATAACTCTCGTGGGTCGAACGAAAAATCTCAGCCACCACCGCTTCAAACGGCACGGTCACAAAAGAGACCCGATGTGACGAACCAAATTGTGCCCACAAATACAGTGCTACCTGCTTCACACCAATTTCATGTGCCGCTCCCCCTAAATTAAAAAAGATAAAATGGGTTTTCAGCCCACGCTTCATCGTTAAATAACTTGCCACGGTGGAGTCAAAACCACCCGACATTAACGAAAGCAGCTCCCCCTGTGTACCCATTGGAAAGCCACCCAAGCCAACTCTGCGTTGCGTAATAACATTTAATGTTTTTTGATGCAGTTCAAACTCCACCTTAACTTCTGGGGTATGTAAATCCACCTCTCTCGGGTTGCCATGTTGGCAAAAATAGGCTCCCACAAAACGCTCCAGCTCAAACGACGTCGTCTCATGCGTTCCCGTTCTTTTTGCACGCACCACAAACGACTTACCCGCCACACTATCTAACGTATGCGCAGCGACTTTTTCAGCGATTAAAGGGAGGTCTTCCCCCGTCTCATATTGCACAACTTCTAAAAATTGCTCCACACCAGGGGTTTTGCTTAAGATTCGTCGAACTGCATCATTCCACTGATCATCCGCTTGCACCTCGATTTTATCCCAAAACCGCTTGACCACAATCTGATCATTCACACGGTGCAGTAATGTGCGTAAATTATCATTCAACTGGCTAATCATCTTCTTCTTAACCGGTGCGCCTTTAATCATAATTTCAGGAAATAACTTAACGATAAATCTCATAGTAGCACTCTTTAAATTTTACTCTTCTAAGGTGTATGTCTAAGAAGGAAAAGGGGGGGGAGAAAATTTTTAAAACGCTATTGTACACACCTTTTCAATTAACCCAAATCCCCTCGTTACTCGAACAGAATTGCTAAAAATTCTAGATATATGGTAGAATTCCCGAAATTATTCGCAATATTTTTAACCTTCAAGAGAGATTCTCAATGAAAAGACTAGATCAAGTATTAGCAAACGACGGCATTCCAGCAGAACTGGAACTTATCATCAACCACATTATGGTTGCTTGTAAAGACATCTCTTACAAACTAGGCCAAGGTGAACTAGCAGGCATTTTAGGCGCAACCGAAGACGAAAACATCCAAGGTGAAACACAAAAGATGCTGGACGTTATCTCTAACGATCTTCTAAAAGACATCTTAATTGCTAACCCTGCAGTGAAAGGCGTCGGTTCTGAAGAAGAAGATTACACCATCGCAGGCAATAAAGATGGTAAATACCTTGTCACATTCGATCCATTAGACGGTTCTTCTAACATTGATGTTAACTTATCAGTAGGAACCATCTTCTCTATTTTAGAAGCACCTCAAGATGACCGCACAGGCGATCAACAAGAAGTATTCTTACAAGAAGGCCGTAAGCAAGTTGCTGCTGGTTACGTTCTTTATGGCCCATCTGACTTATTAGTCATGACGACTGGTAACGGTGTAAATATCTTTACCTTAGATAAAAACGTGGGTGAATTTGTCCTAACCAAATCAGGTATTCAAATCCCTGAAGATACCGCTGAGTTTGCAATCAATATGTCAAACCAACGTTTCTGGGAACCAGAAATGAAACAGTACATTGATGACTGTTTAAAAGGCGAAGAAGGTCCTTTAGGTAAGCGTTACAACATGCGCTGGGTTGCTTCAATGGTTGCTGAAGTTCACCGTATCTTAATCCGTGGTGGAATCTTCATGTACCCTTACGACAGCCGTGACCCTTCAAAAGCGGGTAAATTACGTTTAATGTATGAAGGTAACCCTATGTCAATGATTGTAGAGCAAGCAGGCGGCGCCTCTTCTACAGGTCGTATGGACATCATGGACGTAAAACCAGAAGGCATTCATGACCGCGTCCCAGTTGTACTAGGCTCTAAAAATGAAGTGGCGAAAGTGGTTGCTTACCATAAGTAAACCAATCTGATTTTGCGACAACCAAAACACCCGCACCTGCGGGTGTTTTTATGTTTAAAAACAACAATTAAGGAATAAACCATGGGTTATTCAGCAGTACCAGCCGGCAAAGACTTGCCAAACGATATTAATGTCATTATAGAAATCCCAGCCTTTGCACCTCCGGTCAAATACGAAGTGGACAAAGAGACCGATTTGGTTTGGGTTGACCGCCTTCAAGGTGCAACCATGTCCTACCCTGCCAACTACGGCTACATCAACGACACCCTCTCTGATGATGGTGACCCAGTAGACGTTCTCGTTGTCACCCCTCACCCTCTTTTAGTAGGTTCCGTCATTCGCTGTCGTCCAATTGGCATCTTCAACATGACGGACGATGGTGGACAAGATGCAAAAGTCATCGCGGTTCCTATCGATAAACTGACGCCAATCTACTCTAAAATCGAAAAAGTAGAAGATATTCCACTTTTAAAAGAGCAAATTGAGCACTTTTTTAGTCACTACAAAGAAATCGAGCCTGGAAAATGGGTTCAAGTAGATGGCTGGGGAGACCTTAAAGCGGCACAAGAAGAGATTTTAAACGGCGCAAAAGCCTACCAAGCAAATAAATAGAACACTACTTCTA